>CAZQWI010000080.1:0-3899 GCA_964596995.1 uncultured Pseudomonadales bacterium | reverse complement strand
TCTATCTACAGTCAATATGTTTGAGGTTTCAGAATCATTTTCTAATGTTGGGCTAGATGAAATTCTTGAATCGATATCTAGCTCTTTTCCAGAGTCCAAGCTGTTCGAAGCAAAAGTTGTGAGAGAGCAACTGGCAGTGGAATTAGCAACTGAATTACCATCGAGTAAATTTGAGGAAAAAGAAAAATGTCTTTGGATAATCCAATCATTTGGAGGAGACTTAGCTGGAGCAATATTAGCAGAGTATTTTGTTGATGAAGAGGTTGGGCTGGAGGTATTGCCTATTATTGCGAAAATTGGCGGTGATGAATCAGCCTTGATATTGTGTGGGGTATTAAGTCCTTACAATGAAAATTCATTGATGATAGTTAGAGTAATTAGTTCAATCGGTCATATTAGAGCAGTTGAAGAATTAACTAATAAGCTATTTAACGGTGATCTTTATCCAGAAAGTATTCAAGAGGAAATGCTCTCATTCTTTGAACGTAAAATAACCGCTGATGATAAACTTAAAAATACTTTAACATCAGTAAATCATTATTCTTTAATGAGACTTGCAGGCGCTTATGCAGAGAGAAAAATAACAGGAGCTGCTAGGATTATAGCGAGAAGAATTTTCGAGATAGCTTTATCTCCCTCAGCCTCAATAAAGCTAGCAATGTTTTTATGTGAGCCCAATGTTGAAACAGAAGAGATAGTTATTTTCGCAAAAAGTATAGCTGAATATGGGGATGATAATGCAGCTGCTCTGTTGGTTGAAAATATGTTGAGTGGTAATTATCAAAATTTATCAACTACAGATGTTTTAACTATAGCTAAAAAAATTGGAAGAGACAGAACAGCTATTGCGCTACTTGACTTAATTGAGCAATCTTCTGAAGTAAAATTGAGAATAATGGGTGTAGATCAAGATGAGGTCTTAGATTTGGCTTTAACAATAGGTGGATCGAATACAACACTTATCTTATTGCAAGATCTGATTGATAACAAAGAGCATTTTCAATTAAGAAGATCTAGAATTTTAGAACTTGCTAGAAGAAGAGGTGGATCGGAAATAGCAAAGCTGCTAGCTGTAAATATCGATTCATTATCAAAAACTGATGAAGAATTTTCACAGATACTCAATGCCATTTCCACTGTTGGCGATGATGAGGCTGGCTCATTATTAATCCGGGGACAGTTTGATGAAGAATGCTCAAAAAATGTTCTTGAATCTGTAGTTTCAATAGCGGGAGATGAGACTTCATCTTCGCTACTTTCTGCCATAGAAAAAAAAGCTATTAATCCAAGTGATCTTGAAACTGTTTATTCAATTGTTGAGGAACATGGAGGGGTAAAATCTTCGTCAAAATGTTTGACAATCATCTCAACTAATACAGTTGATGATGAAACAAAATTAAGAATATGGGAGATTTTCAAAAGAATTGGAGATCATCGGAAGAGTTACTATCTTGCAGATTTATTCATTGAGGGTAGTGTCTCAGTCATTCCTCCAAAGGAAGTATTGTTTTTCATTAGTGAACATTGTACTAGAGATGCGCTTTTACTATTAGCCGAAAGGATTAATGACTCTAGTTATTCAAATGAGTATTTAGAAGAAGTAATTTATATTTTATTATTATATGGTGATAGGCCAATTTTTTATATTCTTTTGCGGAAATCAAACCAGATCCCAATTAGTAAAGAACTAGCTTTAGTAATTTTTAATCAATACTTAAATGTTGCTGATGGAAGTGATGGTCTCCATGAAATGGCCATTTTATTTGCGGATGGTTTATTAAAAAAGATACCATTAGTTATCTTCCTTGAACTATTTTCTGCAAATAATTTAGAAAGATTAGAGCGTACCCCAGAATGCTTTTTTCGTTTAATCTCCGGAATTAAGAACAAAGTTTTTTCTGAAGATGAAACAATAATGGTAGTTAATAAAATAATTGAGCTTCGTCTTCAATCTTATTCAATTGTCTCATCAGCTCTTCTTGGTTCTATCGATAAGAGGAGTTTTTCGGATCTTGAATTTGAAAGAGTGATAATTTTTATTAGTCTTTTACCTCCAAGTACAATTGATGAGCTTCCGGTGACTTTCTATAGAGCAACGCAACTAACCTCAGATCAAAAAAAACTTCTTTTACTTCAAATAGAGAATCGTGGCGGTGAAAATGCCTTTGTCCAATTAATTTACAGTTACTTAGCTTTGGTTCAAACTCAAGAAATCAATGGGAATTTTGTGTCAATAGCTGATCTAGCCTTAGCTCTAGATGTTGTTGAGAGAAAGGGGGGGTGGTCAGCAATGATGGCTCTTGAGTCAATATACCTTTATGGAAAAGGGATTTCTGATGAAGAAAGAATAATGATAAAAAATAGTTATAGATCAATGTCAATGAGGGGGGTTGGGGAAAAAGCCTAATGGTGGATTAATGAAAAAAGCAAAATAGATCACTCACAACAATCATTTAATTGATTGTTGAATTTCTTATAAAACTCATTTGACATTTGGAAAAGAATGAACTTTCTCTAATGTAAGTCTAGTAAATGCTCATTTGATGATCGCCATTAGGTATTGAACTAAAAATCGCAGGTAATAAACACCTGTTAAAAGCAACACTACTGCAATTGCTTTTCTCATATATAGCTCGAGTTTTTGGGTGAGCTTGAAGATTTTGGCAAACTTTTTAACACTAAAAGTTAGTATTAGTGAAAAAATAATTACGGGTAGGCCAGTTGCCAAACCAAAAATAGGTGCCAGCAACAAGGCAATGGTTGAGTTGGCCATTAAAGGAATTAAAAGTCCAAAAAATAAAACACCACTATAGGGGCAAAAAGCTAATGCAAAACCGGCTCCCAGTGCGAATGAACCCCAATAACCTTTTTTTGAGAGTTTTTCACTAATCTTGTGAAGAGAATTATTTTGAGATTTAAGATGGAATTTGATCACATCTAACATAATTAAGCCAAGAGTTATCAGAATTGGTCCTAAAACCTTGTCGCCCCATTTCTGAAAAATTGAGGCGATTTGAAAACTGGATACTCCAAAACTGATAAATAAACTTAAAGCCGAATAACTAAAAATTCTTCCAAGAGTGTAATAAACTCCATTTAGAATAACTTTTCTTGAATCTTTAATCTCTTTTGAAATATAAGCAACGGCACTGATATTTGTTGCCAGAGGACAGGGGCTGATTGAGGTTAGCAAACCGATAATAAATGCAACCAAAATGGGTGCTGAAGTTGAGCCAAGTAATTGATTAAGTATATCCATTCTTCCTTTTATAATAGCTGTCGAATTTCGTTTTCTAGATAATCTTTGAATTTTTCTTCTTGATTGATTAATTGCCAAATTTTGACTTCTTCACGAATATGATTTTCACCATCTTTTATAGCGTTAATAAATAGTGATGATCCGCTGGCTTGGTAAAGTTGGGTAATTTCTTTATTTTCTGGCAGCTCGCCATTAATATGGGCAAAAGTTATTTTGTTAGATTCTAACTCACTTGAAAATTTTTCTTCTAATGTAGCTTCAGCCAGATCACCTAGTTGGATACATGACCAACATTGATTAGTGCCATGAAAATGAATGATATCGATCCGATCAGCTTCAGTAATAGTAGGTAATGGGGTTTTAGTCGGTGTTGGCAAGTTATTGTTTAATTCTAACTGAGGATCGGCTAAAGCATTTGTATTATTAGCTGGTCTATTGATAAGAACAAAAAAACCGACAATGATTATTATTAATGTTAATGAGGGTAAATATCTAGTTATTTTCATATTTTTACTTGAAGCTAAAATTATAGTAGACCAAAAATAAAACCGGCTATGGTAGTTAATATTATGATAGAAATAGTATAAACAACAGTTTTTTTTGTTCCTATTAATTTTTGAATAATCAATAATCCCTGAAG
>CAZQWI010000079.1:0-3899 GCA_964596995.1 uncultured Pseudomonadales bacterium | reverse complement strand
GTGGTTTGTCCTTTAGTGCTATGACTTGAAGAAACACTACTTATGCTTGTCACCGCTCCCTTACTAGATTTACTTGCCCAATCTTTTAGTTCATCCATCGAATAAGGATCTCCGCCACTGCCACCAATATTACAATCATTAATCGTAACTGGGATTATTCGACCCGTATCAGCTCCATTAGAATCGTTGCGCACAATCCAAGCATTAAGAATGTCTGACATCTCTTTTTGCGAGATCCAAGGATGAGATCTGCCACAACTTGCTCCATCATCTCTATAACCCGATCTATACCAACCTCGATAAAACCAGGGGCTTTCTCCAATGTTGTCCCAAGCAATGGTGGTCCAATTACCAGAATCATAATCACCTTTCAAATCCCAACCCATGGTATTGGTATAACCTCCGTGTAAAGAGGCGTATTGAGTCGAAACTGGATTACCTCCATCATCAACCAAAACCCAATGTTTTGTTTCTTTAACAGCCTTCTCCCATTCGCCACCCTTAGGACTGTCTCTAAATACCTGACAAGCTTCAGTTGTACAAATCGACTTACTGCCATTGTTGGTGTAGCGAATAGCATAAGTGCGAGCAGCAATCGCCTGAGCCTTGAGAGCATTAAGATGCCAAGAGGATGGCATCTCATAAATACCCATTAAGTAACGATCTTCAAAATCAATTGATCCGACTCCATCAACGGTAATACTGCCCATAGCAGAATAATCTTTTTTAAGTTTGGCGTTGGGATAGTAAGCTTTAAGAATATCTTCAACACTCTGACCCGCTTTTGCTCTAGCATTTGCCCCATACTGGCTCATGCCGTTACGGTGAGTGTATGCTCCAAAACTGAACACGGCAAAACTATTACTTGGGGCTTTGTCTTTGTAACCAATCGAGGCATTAAAGTCTCCAACTAAGGCTATGTCACCAACGCTGGTGCGAGCTGCACCAGTACGGCTGGCAATAATTGCCTGTTGCTTGGCAGAGAGAGCAGCAATTTTTGTGCCCAACTCTTGCTGATACTCTTTTGCTCCAGCTATCTCTTTTTCAAAAAACTTTTTTTGTTCATCGAGCTGTTTTTGCAAACTTGCTAGCTGAATCTGGCGTTGCTCATAGGCTTTTTTGTCCTCTTCAAGTTGAAAAATGTCAGCAGCAATATCGTCAATTAGCTGAGTATCCTGAGATTGAACTCTGGAGTTGTAAGCCAAATCTTTAGTTAATGCTGAAACATCGCTGTTTGAAAAAATTACCATAATTGGATTGAACGATCTCATTCTTTTGTAATGAACCGCCACTCTTTCATTTAGTATCTCATATTGTAAAACTAAGGAGTCTTCTCTATCAGCGATGCTCTTGGCTAGCTCCTCAGCCTGAGTTTTTGCTTGAGTAATACTAGCTTGAGCGTGATTAATCTTTGCGCTCAAATCCTTAACACTACTTTCTAGATTGCCGGTGGCATCCTCGCTCATCTTTTTTAATTTTTCAAGCTCGTCTATCTCTTTTTGCAACTGTTCAACGGTGTCAGAAGCAAATGAATTTTTAATAACTCCATTGTTTGGAAAAACCAAAAAAAATGCTAAAAAAAGTATTGCAAATATTGAAAGTGCCAATTTGTAATTCAAAGAGAGCGAGTGGTGCTTGAGAGTAGACATCTGCATTTGAGATCATTGTAGCTTAAAACTTAATAAAATATCTAGAGCATTGTTAATAGTATTGTTAATAACAGTGATCAAGAATAAGTATTTTTGTTAGAGCGCAACCTCTCCTAAACAACAGGCTGTTAAATCCCCCATTCTAATTATCCCCCAGAGCAAGCTCACGGGGTATAATCAGAATGAAAAATCTGATAAAATAAACAATATGAAGACTTGGATAAAAGTGCTTTTGATTAGTTTTATTGTATCTTTTGGGTTAGTTTTCCCAAAAAGTTCACATGCATCCATTCTTGATGGTAGCTGGATTAGTGCCAACTGGAAAACACAAGTTTATTTGTACCAAAATCATCCTAATGGAACAGTTTGTTACTATCCACAATGCATTGAAGACTCTGGCTCAACCTCACCCTTTACTATGGAGGTAATAGTTACAGCAGCAAGAGATATATCAAGCTGGGGTGGATACAGCGTTGGAGATCCACTGCGAGGAAAGGTTAGAGTAGATATTAATAGGATTAAAGTTGCAGACAATGTACCCACAGATGCACAAGGCATGGCAATTTTCCACTTTCCATACGGAGCCGGGACTCATCGCTTAGAGATATATGCAAAAGCCGATGGTCAAATTTCACCATTTTTGCCTGGAAAAAAGATTGTTGATACTGGATATAAATTAGAGATTAAGACCTCCTGTACTCCCAATGACCTCGCTGGCTGTACTGGCAGAATTCACTTTGGACAGATGCCCTACGCTATTTGCGACCAAGTTCGAACTAGTGATGTCGATACTTGCCGAACCTGCATGTTTAGTGGAGGAGTTTGGACAGCTGTTGGCTGTATTCCCACTGACCCCACAAGAATGATTCAAGTATTAATGAAAATTGGCTTATTAATCGGAGGAGGAGTAGCTTTATTGATTATATTAGCTGGCTCATTTATCTTGAGCATTTCTCAAGGAGATCCTAAAAAAACCAGTGAGGCTAAAGAGATGATTGCTTCTGCGCTAATTGGTTTGGTTTTTATTATTTTTTCAGTTTCAATTTTACAATTTATCGGTTTAGATTTACTTCAAATACCTGGTTTTGGATAAAAAAATAGTACAAATATATATAATGACCCACAATAATAAACTTGCAAAAAAACAATTTAAAAAATTTGTTATTTTTTTAATGATATTTATTGGTTTTGGAATAGCTTATTTCAATCCAAAGCCCATATTTGCTCAGGCTCAGTGTTGTCCCAGCTCTCACCCGAATATGTCTCCTCATGCTTCTTGTCCCTTTGGAACACCGGGAGGATACTTCTGTTGTTACAACGACACAGCGGTGCTCGCAGTTGATTGCGCCTCTCTTGTTTCCCCTCAACCCACTGGACTGCCTCAGCCTACACCAGGTCAAATGAATCCCACTGACCCCCTCACGGTCGACAAGCTTAAATCAATGAATCCTCTTTTAGTGTTTCAAGGAAATCAAGCTTTGATTAATGCCAGCGGTAGCCTGTCGGTATCTGGCATAATTAATCGCGCTCTTTCATTTATTTTTCCTTTAGCAGGTTTGTTACTCTTTTTAATGCTCGTTTGGGGAGGATTTGAGATGTTAACTGGCGCAGCCAGCAAAAAGAACATGGATGCCGGAAAAGAAAGAATTATGGCAGCAATAATTGGATTTCTCTTATTATTCGCTTCATACTGGATTGTACAAATTGTAGAGTACATCACAGGAGTACAAATATTGGGGTAACATCCAGAAAGATGAATTTAAATAAAATAAGTCGCCTAGCTGTTTCGACTGTTATTTTCCTTATATTTTTGGCATTGTTTTTTTTCAACTCAAACATTGTTTCTGCTCAAGAATGCGGTATTAACATCGATCCTGCCAACCCCGGTGGTCATCCAAGCCCTGCAAGCCTGCAAGGAGTTGATTGGGTCAGAATCGAGTACAAAGACTGCACAGAGAGCTATCCTCCAACTGAATCTGTCGATATTTTTAGAAATGTTCTTTCCACTTATAAAAACGCAGGAATTAAAACACTGGTAATTCTTGACTATCTCACTTACCCTGGGGCAGCAACCAATATTGAAAAGTTTGGAGAAAGAGTTGAGTATATTCATCAAGAACTCGATGGATTAATCGATGCCTACCAGATTTGGAATGAGCCAGATCACTGTGCTCAGTATTGTCTGGAGCCTGAAGAGTTTAGAGGTATTGCAGCCGAGATAGCAAAATATATCCCAGCAAATAAATTGGT
>CAZQWI010000078.1:0-3915 GCA_964596995.1 uncultured Pseudomonadales bacterium | reverse complement strand
GGTTCGCCCCCAGCCCAAGACATTTTCTTCATTCCTCCGTCGATTAATTTATCAGTTATTTTTTTTGCAGTTGGATAGTCAAGCTCATTTTTGTCAAAAAATCTAAAACAAAACTCACAATGATAATTACATCTATTGGTAATCATCCAAGTTATATTTATAGGAGTTATTAACTTCTCAGAATCATTATTACGATTTATCATGAAATAAAATTAATTAATTTTTCCGTCAAATATTCTTGTATTGTTACTCCTGCCAACAATGAGCCTAATCTTGCAGCAATTAAAGGATTGCAAGAGATTGCTAGAGCCGCAATGGTCGCCCCCGCAAAAGTATCTCCAGCTCCTCCAGAATTTCTTTCAACTATATCAACTATATCTAGAGCGGGAATTATACATCTTTTTTCTCCATCAATAAATACCAACGCACCTTTTTTACCCATTGTGATAAAGCAGTGTTTAGACAATGAGGATAAAAATCTACCAGACTCATCTATATTTGAGTTTCCTGTTAACATTACAGCTTCCTCTTCATTCAAAAATAAATAATTAATACGTTTAAATAACTCAAAATAATCTTTTGCGTCAGAATTGTTTAAATTTGATTCATGGAATATATAAGATATTGTGCTAGTTGGAGCAACTTTGTTAATAACTTTAAGCTCATTTTTTAAACCGAGTGAACAAAGAACTATTTGATTATAGTGAGCTATTTCTTGACCCTTAATTGAGAGGACTAACTTATCCATTAACTCTGGATTATGAATTCGAATTGTATCTAGCTTATTCTTATTATAGAACCAATCAAACTTAATAGACTGCTGATTTTGACCATAGTTAATTATTCTCACGTTATTCTCTTTTAAATGTTTTATCGTCTCCAGCCATTCATCTTCAAAACCAAACATAGTAATCACATTAAGTGACACTCCAAAAAAAGCAAATGCTAAAGCAACTCTAAAACCCATACCTCCCAGAAGATTTGATTGAGCTAGCTTTCCGTCAAGATAGATATTAGAAAGTGCAAAATTTCCAATAACTAAATTTTGATGTTTTTCCAGCATATCTACAAATTTTTTTAATAATTCTACTTCTTATTATTTATATGTCAAAGCTCAAATAAAAATTTTGCATCATTTAGAAAACCTACATTTCTCTACTCTAAAAACTTCAACTCTCTAATCTCCTTCATCACCTGACGAATTAATTGCTTTAGATCATCAACCGCCTCATTGGTAATCTCCAACTCTCTGATAACCACTTTGCCAGTTTCTTTATTAGCAGGTTCAATAAAATCAAAAGCTCCAGACACGACAGTAGCATTAAAGGTTCTGTCAAGTTTGCAGAGCAGCTTATAAAAAACCAGCTGACGTTGATAAGGAGCCCTAATAGTATCTGGCAGTTCTTGTTCTCGCTCGGATAAAACCGCACCTTTGGTTAATCCCTTGATGAAATTCTCAGATTTTGGTTTGCCTGTTTTGTAATCAATCACTCGCACTAACTTCTTATCTCGATCAAGCCAATCTAAACGGTCAATCTTGCCGGTTAACTGAATATCATTATCGATAATTGCTTTTGTCCAACCATAGCCAACCACTCTTTCCACCTCGATTACCTCTGGCAAATCACCTGCGTGCTGCTGATAGTAGTTACTCAATACCTCCAAACCATACTTGAGTCGCCTACCAAACTCATCCTCGGTTAACAACTCTGCCTTTAATGATTTTTCAAATTGATCTAGTAAAAACTGTAGTTCTGGCAATTCATTTGTCTTTAAATACTCGCGATAAAATTTTTCTAACGCTACATGAACCGCTGTACCAAAAGCCATAAATGGTTCCTTGGCTCTTGGCAGACGCAATAGGTTATTTTCCAAAAATTCTTTTGGATCTCTTAAATATGTATTGAGCGCAGTCACTGATAACTTAAAATCCTTAAGTAACATTTTGAAAAACTCCTCTGTATCTGTAGCTGTTTTTACAGTTTCAACCGGTTCAATCAACCTCATCAACAACTCATCAGATTGAGTAAGTAGCTGTTTATCAGTAACCGGTTTAGCCAAATCGCCAAGCTCCTGCAAAAACTGACTGGCATTCTTATCGTCAGATCGACCACCATCGACAATAGTTTCAGGATAACTAATCGTCACCGAATACTTGGCTCTAGTGAGTGCCACATAAAAAGCTCGCCTTTCATCCTCATTGCGTTCTTTACTTGAAAGCTGAGTATGCTGCAAAATTCCCTCTGGTAAAGGCAATAGCTCTCGTTGTTTGCGATTACCCCACTTGCCATCGTTGCAGTGAATAATAAAAACATGTTCCCACTCTTGACCCTTGGCCTTGTGGACAGTGGCTAAGTTAACAGCTCCTTGTTTGATATTTAAATCTTCAACAGTTATCTGTAGCTTATGTTCTCTCATTAGCGCAATGGCACTTAAAAAGTCTACCAACTTAAACTGTCGTTGACCTGAAACCATATTTTTGATTTCTCTATACAAGGAGTTAAGTTCATTAAGTAACTGAGCGTAATTATCCTGGGCCTGTAGCCACTTAAAGATTCCAGCTTCTTTGAGTATCACCTCGAACCAATGAGTAAATAAGTGCTGATGATCTAAACTACTCCAATGATAGAGTTGATTAACAAAAATCTTGATTTGATCAAACTCTTCCTCTGACAAAACCGTCTCTAGCTTGGCTTCTTGAATAGAACCATAGCCATGATCAATTACTTCAAGTAAACTCAAATTCAACTTTCCCGCCACTCGACCCAACTTCATCACCTTGAGTTCATCTAGCTCAAACCAAGGATGATGCATCACTTGATAAACCAACTGATCTTCTTTGGTGGTTCTAAGATCAAGTAAAACTTGAAAAAAGTTTAGTAGTTGAGAAGTAAACTCTCGTTGCAAGATATCGTCTCCACCCTCTATCTCATAGCGGATACCCCATTTGGTTAAAGCTTGGGCAATCTCCGCACTATCAGAGTTATAGCGATATAAAATAGCAATCTCGCTTGGATCAATGCCTTGTTTAATCAGCGATTCAATCTGGCGCGCTACAAAGATTGATTCAAGAGTTTGATTAGGAGCAACAAATGTTTGAATATGCGCTGGGGTTTTTACGGTAGTTTTTGTAATACTTTTTTTGGTTGCGCTGTGCAGTGGCAGACTTAATAGTTTTCCAAGATTTGATTTTTGTTCATTATCAGTTTCTGACAAACCAACTTGATTCTTTCCAATTAAGGTATGAGCTGTATCATAAATCTGTTGGGTACAACGATAACCCTCAGCCAAATTAATAATCGTAGCCTCAGGATATCTGTCAATAAAACCCAACATATTCTCGATTGAGGCTCCCTGAAATCTAAAGATTGCTTGATGAGGATCTCCCACCACACAAATATTAGCTTTGTCACCCCAATATGAAGCCAAAAGATCAACCACTTGATTCTGTGCACTGTTGGTATCTTGATATTCATCAACCAAAAAGTAGTGAATCTGTTCTTGATATAAACGTAGCAACAGTTCATGTTTCAAAAAAGCTTCCACCACCAGCATAATCATGTCATCAAAATCATATCGTTGGCGAGTTTTTAACTCTTGTTGATACTTTTGATACAGAGTCAGCAGCTCTTGCTGTTTGGCTAAATTCTTTTGTTTTTGTTTAAACTCCGCTTTTTTATACTCGGCTTCGTTTTGTTCTAACTGTTCTTTTTCTTCTTCCAGAATCTTTTGAAATTTTTTTGGATTAATGCCCTCTCTTTTTAAATCAGAAATGCCTTTGAGTACTTCTCTTAAATAGTAAAGCTGCATATTCATCGGCTTGAGAAGGTCAAGATTGGTTTGAGAGATTAGTTGTTCAAAAATCTCAAACCTTTCAAGCTGGGTCAGTGGTTGACTATCACGAGCAATTGCAAA
>CAZQWI010000077.1:3504-4033 GCA_964596995.1 uncultured Pseudomonadales bacterium | reverse complement strand
CAGTTTTCTTTCAAAAAATTCTATAAAGATTAACTGATTTTGATTTTTTAAACCCATTATGTCAACCAACTCACCCTCATCCTCACTCCAACCCCTAAAAAATTTCTTAAAAAAGCATCAATTTTTTCTCTTGACCATTGTAATTTTACTTTTGGCTATCATTCTTCGCTTCTCATACCTAAATATCTTTCCTCCAGCCATGGTTCAGGATGAAGTTGGTTTGGGTTACAGCGCAGTTAGCATTGCAGAAACAGGCAAAGATGAGTGGGGAGAAAGTTTTCCTTTATTTTTCAAATCTTTTGGAGACTATAAACCACCAGCATTTATTTATTTAACTGCCGGTTTATATAAACTGATCGGCTGGCATCAAGTTTTGCCAAGAATTACTTCAGCGATCGCAGGTGTTTTTACCGTTTTCTTATCAATATTGTGGATCAAGAAGATTACAAAATCTAAGAGACTTGGTCTATTGGCTGGCTTAGTAGTAGCAACTAGCCCTTGGGCAATTCACCTAAGCAGAATGGCCCTT
>CAZQWI010000077.1:0-3494 GCA_964596995.1 uncultured Pseudomonadales bacterium | reverse complement strand
CTACTACGGCAATATCCTTAACTTTTTTTATGGCTGGGCTTCTTTTCATGAGTTCTCAAAAATCTTTAAAGAAAACAACCCTTTCGGCCGTATTTTTTAGCTTAAGTAGTTACAGTTATCACAGTTATAAATATCTAATTGTTTTATTTTTAATCACCTACATCTTTAGTATTGTCTTGCTCAATCTAAAAAAGCTTAAGGAACATCGGCAACTACTAAAAAATCTTGTTTTGATATTGTTACTTTCAAGCTTATTATCTTTGCCCATCTTCTTTGCCAAAGGAGCTACGGGCAGAATGAGTCAAACTTTATTATTGGGTTCAGAAGGTAGCTATAACACCTATAAATATCATGAAAATAATTGTCATGTTACTCTTAGTCAAATTCACCCTCAACTAAACATCATCTGCAGAGTTCAGTACAACAAGTTTACTCGACCAATTTTGACCCTACTTGATAGCTACGTCCAGCATTTGTCACCCGGTTTTTATTTCTTTTCTGGAGATGAGGTGGTCGGAAGAAATCCTGTACAGATGGGTCAGTTTTATCCCATCTTATTTATTTTTTGGATATGTGGAGTTCTTAAAATCATTAAGAATCCCAAGCAACAGTTGTTAGTTATTATTGGCTTTTTAACGGCTATTATTCCTTCAGCAGCATCTGGAGACCTTCACGCCATTAGATTATCAACAGCCATCCCGTTTTTATTACTAACTATTATTCTTGGATATCAATATTTTCAAGAAAAGATCTACAAGCATCATGCGTTTGATTATCTCTTTATTGCTGTTTTATTGTTCTTAACAGCTAATTTTTCAATTAAGTACATGAGCATCACTCACGTTGGTCTTGAAAATCCGCCCACCTATTTATCATTTGCTAAAAAGATTGCTGTTATTGCCCATGATTATGTTGAACAAGACTACACCGTTTTTGCTGATTACGATCTTTATCCTGAACCTCATATTTACTATGCTTATTGGAACAAGATTGATCCTGTTGTAACTCAGCAATCTTTTGCTAATGTTTTATTAGAACAAGAAGGCTTTTCAAGGCCCAAGCAGTTTGGAGAGAAGATGATTTTTGAGAGAGGCAGTCTTAATCTGATTGATTGTCAGGCTAAAGAAATTCCAAAAATTGCATATATTAGAAAAGATCAAATTAAAGGAGTTTCTCCTATCAAGGTTGTTAAGGACAACGCCAACCAATACGATTTTGCCTATGTTTATGAAGGGTGGCAACTGTGTGTGAAGGAGAAGTAATCAAAAATATGTTTTTTCCAACCCTTACAACGCTGCAAAATTTAAAGATAACTAAAAAAGTTTTTCCTATTGCAATCATTCTTTTGCTCACATTTTTTGTTGTTAAAAATGCTTTTTCGCAACCAGGAATTTTTCAAACCCATGATGGTGAGGTTCACATCATTCGGTCACTTCATTTTTTTTCAGAGTTAAAAAGAGGCCAATTTCCAGTCAGAGTCGTACCTGATTTAGCTTATCAATATAGTTATCCTGTCTTTCAATTTTTTTATCCACTGCCTTACTATGTAGTAGCAATTTTTCAACTAATTGGCTTTAGCACCACTCAAAGTTGGCGCTTAGCACTAACATCATCAACATTCTTGTCACTTTGGTTTTTTTTCAAATGGATGCGTTGCTTTGTGAAGACTAATCCCGCGCTGATAGCAACAACAGTCTATGCCCTAGTTCCTTTTAGATTTTTAACTCTGTTTGTAACTGGACAGGTTGGTGGCTATTTTTCACTAGTATTTGCACCGCTAATTGCTTGGGGACTTCACCAACTGCTAAACAAAACTAAAAATCACACCACTGGTGGAATAATGGTTGCTATTGGTATAGCTGGGATGATTACGTCTCATCTACTATCTGCTATTATTTTCTTTTTGCCTCTAGCTAGCTATGGACTCTATTTATTACTAACCAACTTTTCTTGGAAAAAACTTCGCAGATTATTACTGTGGATAGTAATTGGATTAGGACTATCTTCATTCTATTTAATTCCCTTTTTAATTGAAAAATCAGCAGTTAAACTTGGTCAGGAAATTTTAATTAATCATACTGATCATTGGCCAACTTTTCAGCAGCTAATATATTCACCTTGGGGCCATGGTTTTTCGCAAACAGACTCAGTAGACGGCTTATCTTTTCAGATTGGGATTGTTGTTTTAGTATCATGGCTAATTAGTTTATTTTTGTATTTAAAAAATAAAAAAAATAATCAATTAGCTTTAGTTTTTTTACTAATCGGAGCTTTTAACTTTTTCTTGATGTTAAAACAGTCTTCATTTGTGTGGGAAATACTCTTTCCACTTAAATATTTGCAGTATCCATGGCGGTTATTGGCTGCTACAACTTTTATCGGCGCTTGGCTGGCAGGCTGGAGCGTAGACAATTTATCAAATAAAAAGAGTGCTGTTGTGAGCATATTTTTAGTTTCGCTCGCACTTGTTAACGTCAGGAATTACACCAAACCTTGGCCACTAGATTGGAAAACCGACCAAGATTTTATTGCAAATAAACAAAGCTATTACGGCTCAACCGATATTTCGTGGGAGCTAATGCCAGCTAATGCTATTGAGGTTCCACGAGAGCTAGGTGATGAAATTTTTACTGATGATCAAGACGTCATTGTCAGTGATATCTCAAGACCAAATTCTGGAGACACTAGACTAAAGTTTACAGTAAAATCTGATCAACCAACCAAACTAGTATTACCAATTTGGAACTATTCTCATTGGCAAGCAAGGGTTCACAAGAAAGCTGTTAAAACAGATAGCAATGAGGGGAAGATTGAGATTAAGATAGATGCTGGAACATCAACGGTTGAGTTAATTTTAATCAAAACTCTTATCCAAAAAATCTCTGACGTCACTTCAATTGTATTTTTTGCTATCATTGTCATCATTACTCTAAAAAAGGCCAAAGATGGAAGTTAACTTTAAATTCAATAATTTTGCTATAAACTCTTCTGTTTCAAAAAAATCTTTTTTTACAGATTACTCATTTTGGCTATTACTAATCACCAATCTAATTACAATCTTTTTTGCAATTCGGGAAAGTTGGGAAATAGCAGTTCTTGTCTGGATATATTGGGGCCAAAATATTATCATTGGCTTTTTTAACTTTTTAAGGATTTTATCTTTAAAAGAGTTCTCAACTGAGGGTTTTTTAATAAACAATCAACCAGTCGATCCCACCAAACAAACTAAGAATTTTACTGCCTATTTTTTCCTGTTTCACTATGGTTTTTTTCATTTAATCTATTTTATCTTTCTTTTTTTAGATCGCCCCTCCACAAATAATACTCCCTCTGATATCTATCTTTCTAAGACTGAGCTTTCTTATATACTGCTTTCAATTTTCTTATTTTTCATCAATCACACCTTTTCTTATTTTTTTAATAAAGACAAAGATTCAAACAAACAAAACATCGGTACTATTATGTTTTATCCATATGCAAGAGTAGTGCCAATG
>CAZQWI010000076.1:0-4090 GCA_964596995.1 uncultured Pseudomonadales bacterium | reverse complement strand
TTAAAACTTTGAATCTCAAATGAGTGCTCCTTTTTTCCTGGAAGAAGCTCTGCAAAGTAGGCTAGATCTGGCAATACATAAATAAGTTTGTTGGTGTTAAGCATAATGGGGCAGTGCTTTAATGATTACTAAATTATCTCCTATAGTATGAGGAAAAATGACTCATTTTGCAAGTGCAGTCTGAAAACTGTCTACATTAATTTTTTTGTTTTTTTGATTAACAGTTTTCCAACTTGCCATAAACACAAAACAAGCAAGCTCAATATAATTGGCATTATCCAATTTTCTCTATTCAATAACGAAGCATTTAGTAGATCAAGCCTTGAATAATTCTGAAAAAGGTTAGATATCTGATAAATGTCTAAAAAGATCCGTCTTTCTCCTGTCAGAGCTGGTTTAAACATATTGATCACTCCCAGAAATCCCATTATCAACGAAAAGGTAAAAGTTATTGAAAATAAAAACAACAAGGAAAGTTTATAAGCCTTATTTTTTAAAATAATAACTTTTTTTAAAAAAACAGCCAGAGGAAAAGCCAAAAATAACAAATATGGATAAAAATATCTCACATCATACTGATTTCCTCCCCAAAAACAAAGTGTTTTTGTGTTCAAAATTGTAGTTATCGAAAATTGTATGAAGCTAATGAAAACCAATTGCTTGGTTTGTTTTTTGGCTACTAACAACGAAATAATGGACCATATTAAAAAAGGAGAGATAAAAAATAGTCCATAAAAAATATATCGCTGAGCCCATTCAATAGAGGCATAAGTTGCATAGGCTTCTGGCAAATTTTGATAGTTTGAAAAAACCGATGCTGGTAACTCTTTTCCACTAAACAAAACATAAAAAATTGTTGGGAAAAACGGCGTTGATAACCAGTCTAAAGTTGCTAATTTTTCTTGCTTTAGCTTTGTCACCAGCACATTAACTCTAGTATTTTGAACAAATAAGGGTGATTGATACCAATGCAGATTCAATCCTAAATTAAGAAAAAAAGTAAGTAATGTCAAACCAAGTAAAATTTTGTAAAGTATGTTTTTATTAATACAGTTCAATATTTTGCTCAATGAATAACTTTTTTTATTTTGAAAAAACACTAAGTAACTTAAAATCAAAAATGTCACTCCCGAGGAAAGAAAAAGAATAATATCCAAACCAAAACTCAAACTGATTCCGAAAGCAAAAACTATCAACCATTTTAGCTTTTGTTCAAACTTTATTTTTTTTAATATCTGCCAAGAACTATAAGAAAACAAACCCACCAGAAAAACAGAGGCTCCATGACGAGCATAATAAGAGCTATATTTCCACACATAGGTACCAAAAGCCAAGCCAAAAACAACCACAGATGCGATTATTTTATTGTAAAAATTTAGATGATTTTCTTCATTTTCATCATTCGTGTCGTCAATCAGTAAAAGCAATTTCCAGATGAAAGCTAATCCCATCACAGAAAAAAGTGTAAATAATGCGGTAATGCTTAGCTTGTAGGCAAAATTATTTGAAAGAATCTCTAATGGAAAATTTTCCAAAGAAAAAAAGTTTTTTATTAATGCTGAAAGAAGATGAATTGGAATCGATAACATGCTTAAAAAATATCCTCGAATAGCAAAAGTTTGATCATCTTTTTGCCAATAATCTGGCCAAATGTAGAAATGAGGATCATCCGAGAATGAAGAGATGTTAATCGTTTGATTTTTAATTAACGCTTCGGTAGTAAAGTATTGAGGGGAATCTCCAGAATTAATCAGACCAACAGCAGAGCAAAAGTAAATAGTAAATATAAAACTTAGTAATAAAAATCCCCATAAATTATAAGTTTTCTTAAAAATCATTTCTATTAATTATAGTATTCCAAGATTATGTTTTTCTATTGTGGTGAAGATAATATATTGACGATTGGAGTTTAGCATGATCTCTCCAGAGTAAACAAAAGAATCTGGAACAGATGACTTCTCACTTTCCTCGATGATCAGCACACATCGATTATTCTCAGCATATTTTCCAAGCTCATCATAAAAAGTTTCTACTTTCTTTAAATGAGGGTAAAAGTATTTGAGAGAATCATCTAATGAGATAAAGTTTTTATTTGATTTTTCAGTAAAAACAAGAAGCTCCACTTCATCTACGTTTTTTATGTTTTTTTGTAAATAATTAAATAGATGTAAATAGTGGTGAATTGGTTTTGGTAATAAATAACTTTGTGCATACCATATTCCAGATATAGTAATAATAATAAAAACTACTGAGAGAAATCTACCATTAACTTGTAATTTTTTAGATATGTGCTGGAGAGTAACTAAAGCTAGAATGATTGCTGTCGGCAAAACTACTATTGATCGATGAGCTCGCATATCAAGACCATAAAAACTATATCCCTGAGATATAGTGGCCACGAACATGGTGAAAATAATCCAAAATACTAGCAGAATGATTTTCTTTGACTTCTTAAAAAATGGAGAAAAAAGAGCGAGAACCATAACAATCTTTCCAATAATAGAACTGTAACTACGAAATCCTTGCGCTTTCCAAAAAAGATGCTTGACAAGAAACCAGCCCTCGTTCAACAGAAATGAAATGTTACCGTGATTTTCACTCATTACCTTAATATCAGAGCGAAAAGTAAGACTAAAAAATAGACTAGACAATCCACCGATAACAATAATAAATATTAATTTTTTCGACTCTCCATATCTATATAAATTAAGCAATAGCAAAAGAGCCAAAAAAAAGAAAGCCAACGACGGCGTGTATGACTGAATAATAAAAAGAAGCAATAATCCAAGCAGCGGTAGGTGCCAGTTTTGAGAATCAGATATTTTCCATAAGTAAAGCCCCCAAAAAGCCATGCTCAGACTTAGAGGAAATTGACTTTGTTCAAAACAATGAAATAAAAAATGATTGAAATAAAAGAAATGTAACAATAACATTAAGCCTAAAGCACTTAAAAAACTTGGATAATTACCCCTCAGTTTAAAGAATTTATATAAACCCACTCCCCAAAAAAACTGAGCTGCTAAAAAATATAAACTCCCTCCTATATTTAACAAAATATGTGAAGGCTTGAAAAGCATTGTTGGAAGCACCAGCATTAAATACTGTCTAGCTGGATATCCTAAAAAACAAGACTGCTGAAATCCTTTATCTCCTAATTCATCGATAAAACCCAATAAACAGGCAGCCTCCTGAGTAGTTTCATAACTAATATTACTGTTTTTTGTAGCATTATAAATAGTAAAGACAAACATAGTAAACCAGGCAACAAAAATAAATATTTTGTGTTTATCTAGAACATTTTTATAGAAATAATAAAAAGAATAAACCGAGAAAAATAAAATTAAAATTGAAACCAACATCCATAAATACATGCCAATTCCTCCGACCTCAGGAGAAAAAAACGATACTAATTCAAGAAAAACCAATAAAACAAATAACAACCACAACAAATAGTGATAGGGCATATCATCTGTAAATATCATTACTGAAAAATTGTAGCAGAAGAAAATAAAAATTTTTACTCACCAACCAAGAAAAACTTATTGGGTTTTATTTGCTCGATTAATTTTGGAAATTGTTAAATACCTAGCTTATAATACATTGGTTACATGCTGAATCTCAAAGAACAACTCCATGGCTATAATCATCTAGTTGAAAGAGCAGCTAGTTTATCAGAACAATTTTTTCAAGCATTGGTTCCAGCTGAACCTGGTATTTATTATCAACACAAATCTCATTTTATTAGGGAATTTATAAAAAAACCTGATGTAGCTCTTGTTGATTATG
Source organism: uncultured Pseudomonadales bacterium (assembly GCA_964596995.1). GTDB lineage: Bacteria > Patescibacteriota > Microgenomatia > UBA1400 > PJMF01 > DAOLOF01. Next base: position 304 of record CAZQWI010000076.1, on the reverse strand, counting down.
ACTCTTTTGTTTATGCGGGATTCCCGAAATATGCTGAGTTTGTAAGAAAACAAGTTTTCCCAGAACTAGAAACTATTCAATTCATAACTGGTAATACAATTGCAAAATTTTTTATCTTCTTAGCGGATGGTAAAACGATGCAAGAAGAGTACAGAACAGTTGGTGAAGCAATTCCGCCCTATCCCTTCGCAGTTTCTAGCGCAATGAGTTGTTATTACAACTCATACTGGTTTAAAAAACTCGGCTTAGATCATCCAGCAATTAGACAAGCATGCAAACATGAAGTTCGCCATGTAGCTTGGAA
>CAZQWI010000075.1:2174-4163 GCA_964596995.1 uncultured Pseudomonadales bacterium | reverse complement strand
CAATAACCTCGATTGGGAACTCAGCAAGATATTGTCTTTCTCGCAAGTACATCTCTTCTTCCCATTCAGATAGGATTTGTGATCTGCGGAAGCTAATATCGGGCAAACTCTGCAAGTTATTGTTCTGATTTGTATCAACGATGATTTGCTTTAGCTTTGAAAGAATCATTAGCTGAGAGCTATCTGGAGACCAGATAAACTCAGCACTTCCTAATTCATACACTGGTACATCCTCAGCAATTTGGCGAGATGTTTTTTGAAAAGGATTGATATTATCGTTTAGATCAAGAATGTAAAGACCATTTCTCGCTTCGGCGCTGGCGCTAGCAGTGTAATACACAATCTTGCGGCCGTCTGGAGATGGAAGCAAGTTTTCTACACCAGTAAAAGTGAGGGGGGTGAGAGAGGGAGCCGCTGGAAATAAACGAGCGTCAGTTTGAGTAACCAACTCCTTTTCTAAAGTAATGGTTTTTTCCCATGGAGAATAGCCATCTTTTTGTAAACGAACTTGATATGTTCCTGGTTCTAAATAGATAGTGTCATCGGTGGCTGTTACTAGTTCTCCATCAATATATACCTGAGCTCCAGTTGGAAAAGAGTTGGCACTCAATAAACCTGATTCGGGCAAAACTCCTTTGCGAGAGAAACGATAGTTTCCTTGAGCATACATGATTGCTAAATATGATCCTCCTAAAATAATTAGGGCAGAAAGAAAGGTGTAGATAACTCTAAAAAGCGACATTTTTTTCATAGTTAACCAACTGAAAGATAATTTTTCTCAATCAGTATTATATACCAGCAAACCATGAAATTTGGCTAGAAAAACAGTTTTCGTTTCTAAGTTTTACTGATCTTCAAGCGTTTGAGTGTCTACCATTTCATAAACAGATTTTGAAACATCCTTGATAAAGGAAGCTTGTTTGAGTAGGTCATTACCCGAAGTCATCACGCACAAAATATACGGATTTTTGTGATGATAAATAATTCCGCAATCATGCAACTCTTTTTCTAAAGGTTGTTGATATCTATCTATGAAAGTTCTTTCTCAGAATTTATGAGCAATCTCAACATCTTGAGGGATGCCTGCTTTAAGCCCTCGATCAAACTTGACTTTGCTTAATGTTTCAAGAGCTTTATCTGACATTTCATTGTTTAGATAGGAAGCATTGTAAAGTCTTCGAAATATACTTGAGTAGTCTCTAACTTTTACTGTGTAATCTCCATTAATAGGGTCTGAGTATTTAAGACCCAAATCAGCCTCAGTTTTTTCTAGATACTCTTGACCAATATTCTCAGCTAATGTTTCTAACACTGTGTTATCAGAATAAATGACTAACTGTGTAAGCAATCTCTCTGTTGTGTATGCTTTTCCACTTTCAAGTGGTTTAGCAGAGTTGAACTCTTGACTAGCAACCTCTTCATTATTTATTAAAGTAAGTGGCGTGGTAAGTATTTTAGGATTAGTCTCTGCTTGCTTAAGATATGCAACCAAGATTGGCACCTTGAATAAACTAGCTGGATTGAATGTTTCTTCTTCATTTATTGCAAACCAAGGGCCATTATTTAGATCTCTAAAATATACTGAAGCTTCGTTCAAATATCCTTGATGATAATAATTATCTATCAAGAGGTTGATGTTTTTGACTGTTTTTTTGGTCAAGATGGAATCAGATGAACTAAATGTTTCGCACTCAAGAAGTGGGCTAATATATCTATACCCTTGTTCTCGCAACTCTTGGCTTAATGGAGTATCTTTTGATTTACTAACAATTAAGAACCAGAGTGAAGAGGAAGTGATTAGCCCAATAATTAAGCCAGCAACAAAAACAAAAACATTTTTTTTGTTGATTACTTGAACGAAGTGTGTGCTTAATGTCATGGATCAATGGCTAAAAATTACCGATATAGCAGTTACTAACTTGAGTAGTTTACTATTGTTGCATCATTCTTATGATTGTCAATTGGGATTAGATGATGGATCAGTTGAGT
>CAZQWI010000075.1:0-2164 GCA_964596995.1 uncultured Pseudomonadales bacterium | reverse complement strand
GCTTTGCCCGTATGATAGAATGACTTCGAGCATTATTGATGATATTTAATTGATTTTGGACCAAAATTGTATATGAACTTCTTCTCAAAAATTATTCATTCACTTAATCGTTCTGTAGGAATTGACCTTGGTTCTTCAAATGTAAGAATATGGGTTGAGGGGAGGGGATTGATCATTGACGAGCCAAGTTTGGTAGCAGTCGATCAAATTAACAAGAAAGTTGTGGCTGTAGGAAAACAGGCAGCCAGAATGCTTGGAAGAGTTGACGATTCAATAAAAGTTTTTTCTCCAATTTTAACTCCAAAGTTTACTGATGAAGAGCTGTTAAAAGCGATGTTAAAAATGTTTTTGGCTCAAGTTGGTGATCAAGTGTACTTTTTTAGCCCAACAGTAGTAGTTTCTATTTCCGATAGTTTTTATCCGTCAATGAAAGATGTTTTGGTGAAAGTTTTGGTTGAGATTGGGGCGGGAGAGGTGATGCTAGTTGATCAAACCTTGGCAGCAGTACTCGGTGCTGGAGCTCCTATTTCTGACGCCTTAGGACTGTTTGTTTTGCAGATGGGAGAGGGCGTGGCTGAGACCTCGGCGATTTCTTTGGGAAAAGTGGTTCAGTCACAATCAAGTTTTATGGCTGGTAGCAGTTTAATTAATGAAATAATCTATTGGTTTACAGTTAATCAAAAGTTGGCTATTACTCGAACATTGGCAAAAAAGGTGTTAACCCAAATTGGATCTTTGATGACCGATTCAAAACGCTCAATCAATATCACTGGTCTTGATGTTAAATCCGGTGAACCATTAGAAAAAATTGTTTTTTCTCACGAACTTGAAGCTGTTTTTTTTGAGTATGGTCGAGTTTACGTCAAATTAGTAAAAAAGTTACTAGCAAACATCTCACCCGATTTGACCGTAGATGTTCTTGATAAAGGCCTACTTCTTTCTGGAGGACTAGCTAACCTTTATGGAATTGAGGATTACTTAACCAAGGAATTGCGTGTGCCGGTATCAGCGGTTGATGAGCCAGAGTTAGCTGCAATTCAAGGAGTTGGAGTTGTGATCGATCATCTGGATGAGTTTAGGCAGAGTATTGGCTATCAGTCGATAAACAATAATTAAGATACTCAAATTAAGATACTCAGTCAATATTTTTGGCTTCTTCTACCAATTTTTTGAACTGATTGCCTCTGTCAGTGTAATCATTAAAAACTCCAAAGCTGGCGGCCCCAGGTGATAATAAAACGACTGAGTTTTTTTTGCTAAACTCTTTAGCAAACTCCATGGCTTCATTCATAGAGTTAACAACTTTTGTTTTAATCTCTTTATTCAGCTTTTGATTTAAGAGTTCGATTTGAATCTCTTCGCCCAGTCGTTTTCCATTTTCTGGAAATAGAGCAACGGCGATAACATTGCCGCTAACAATTTTTTTGGCTAGTAACTTAAAATCCTGATTGCGCTCATGTCCACCAGCCAAAAGGATGATCTCTTTATTATCGAAACATGAAAGTGCCGAGATTGTGGCATCTGGCATGGTTGCCATCGAGTCATTTACGTATGTAACATCATTAATAACGCCAATCTTTTCTAATCTGTGGGGAAGGGGAGTAAATGAGCTGATGGCATTTGATATTTGTGTGGCAGTTAGTCCAATAAGTTTGCCAATAATGATGCTTGGAGCAATATTTTGTAAATTGTGTGTACCCAATAGTGGAATTTGATTCTGATGAATAATTTTTTCTTCTAACTTATTACATCTAAAGGTTAAGTAATATGATTTAAGGTAAATTTCTATATCAGTATTTTTGACACTTTGAACTTCATTTGTAACAAACTTTTGCTTGATGCCAGGTGATAAGTCTGCAATTTTAGTAGTGTTTTTTTTGTTTGGATTGAATATTACATACTGATTAACCTTTTGATACCTTGTGATAGCTTCTTTTGAGCGTATATACTCATCGGTATCCTTGTAGTAATCTAGATGCTCTGAAGTTATTTCTTGCACCACTGCGATATCAGGGCTAATGGTGAGTTGAGATAACTGATGAGATGACATTTCAATTACAAATACACCATTTTTGTGAATGTGATCTACCTCTTCTAGCGCTGGTTTTCCAATATTTCCAACCAACACAGCAAAAAAATAATTTTATAAATAGTAAAGAAACGA
>CAZQWI010000074.1:0-4208 GCA_964596995.1 uncultured Pseudomonadales bacterium | reverse complement strand
CTTCCAGAATCTGTATCAATAAGCAATTTTTCTCCCTGTTTAATAAACAAAGGTACCTGAACTATTAATCCCGTTTCCATCGTCACTGGCTTTGTACCAGCATTACTTCGATCACCGGCAATTGCATCATCCGCCTCCGCCACTACCATCTCCACTTTGGGTGGTAAACTGACCGCGGTAGCTCTATCTTCATAGATTGAAACATAAACCTTTATTTCAGGAACTAAGTAATTTACTGCATCTCCTAAAACGTTATTAGGAATCTCAGCTTGCTCAAAAGTTCGTGGCTCCATAAAAACAGCTCCATCGGCACTTTTATACAAAAATTGCATCTGTTTTGACTCAACCTCAACCTCTTCAATCACATCATGCGACTTGAACACAAACTCAAGAATCGCTCCTGTTTTAATATTCTGCAGCTTTGTTCGGTTAAAGGCTGAGCCTTTTCCAGGAGAAACAAACTTTTTTTTGACAACGCGATGCGGAGATCCGTTGTGCATAATAAACATTCCAATTTCAATATTGCCTGCTTTTACTTTTGACATAAGCTGAGATTGTAACTGATTAGAGTGGTTTTTCGCAATAAGATCTTATTTTTTAGCACTAATAGCCCAACACCTTTAAAGCCGAGTAAATAAAGTAAAAACACAACAATAAAAATGATTCTTTTCGATCTAGTTTCTTTTTTGTCATCAAAAAGAGAATCACCACCACCGAAGCTAACACCAAAAACGGCATATCAAAAGAAGCGACACTTCTCGTAACACTCCAGCCTGACATCGCAGCCGATAAACCAATCGCCAGCAATGAACCCACAATATTACTGCCAATAATAGTGCTAACCGATAAAGAGCTTGATCGCATCTGTAGCGCTTGAATAACGATAAATAACTCTGGCAAACTTGTTCCCAATCCAAGCAGAAAAATCCCAACTAGCGACTGGCTAATTCCAAAAATCTCAGCTAGCGAAATTGAGGATTTTACCGCCCAATCTGATGCTATAAAAACAATTATCAAGCCTGATAACATCTGCGCCCAATCAACCGCATTCTTTTTGTGAAAAATTCTTGAGATTTTCTTTGAAAATTTTTGAGTATTTTTTCTTGGCCTAATCAAAACAAAGTAAACCAGATACATCATCAATAAACCAATTCCTTCGGTAGCAGAAATAAAGCCATCAAAACTAAATAACATCAATAAGGCCGAACTAATAATTAGCACCAAGCCACTTCTAACTAGATCTTGTTTATTAATCTTTAAATCTTTAATAAAGCCAGCAATCCCAAGAATGAGTGTAATTTGACTAATGTTTGATCCCAAAATATTTCCTACCACCAGATCAGATGACTCTATACCTGAAAGCTGGCTAATAGCTCCAGTGATGGAGATGGCTACCTCTGGTAAATTAGAGCATAAAGACAAAATTGTTAAGCCAACAAATGAGTTTGACCAACCATTCTTTTTTGAAAATGAAACCGCTCCTTTAACCAAGATATGAGAACCAAACCATAATAAAACTAAAGCAATCAATACATTAAAAAACAACATATCTCTATTTAAGCAGAAAACTTAATTTAGTGGAAATATAGATTTTTTTCTTGTTCATAACAAAGACTAATTGGCAGTCCTTGACACTGAGTGCCAATATTTGTTATATTATTGGCAGTTATCAAACTAGTCTGCCAGTAACTGACTAATTAAATAACAAAAAAGTCACTAAAAAGCAGAGAAAGGAAAACATATGGACCTAATTCCATTAAAACAGTTAAAAACATTGAGCCGTTGGCCAACAATCTGGGATGACATGGACTTAAGTTGGAGTAATTATCGAGATAATCTTGATGTTTACGAGACTGAGGACGAGGTTGTAGTCAAAGCTAATGTAGCCGGACTCGAATCCAAAGATATTGATCTTACCTTTGAGGATGGAGTCTTGTGGATAAAGGCTGCTAAAGAACAAGAAGAAAAAGATGAAGACAAAACTCATTATGCAAAATCTTCTTGGAGTTATTCATATAAGATCGCCATTCCTGGCAATATCGATATGAACAAAGAGCCTCAAGCTGAACTCCAAAATGGGGTACTTATTGTGACTTTCCCCAAGTTAGAGGCAGCTAAACCAAGAAAGCTACAGATTAAAAACAATAGTCAATAAATAAGAAACTGATTAAGATCACTTAAAACCAGCCATTTCTTGGCTGGTTTTTTATTCTTTAGCTTGAGAAACTCCAAGAACTCCTGACTGAAAAGCCTTAAACATGGCTGTGGGATTTCCGCCATCATCATAAAAACTAAAAGACTCGAATGGCCCTGGCGCTCCACGAAGTAAAAATGGAGTTACTCCCTTAACTCTCGAATCAGACCAGATATGCTGTAGGGCATAAAGATAATAATTGTCTAACCATGGGCGAGTTAAGCGATTATCAACCCAACCGGTTTCGGTAATGAAAACATTAAAATCTTTTCCAGTTTTATTTTTGAGAAAATTTAACTCGTACTCAAATCCTCTTAATGAATTTTTACCTGAAATTGTTGGCCGAGATGAAAAACCCGGATTCGGATAAGAATGAGAGTTCCAATAATCAACATGATCAAAAATCCAAGGATTAGCAGTTAACATTTGTGACAAATAATTAAATGCTTCGGTGGTTTCTCTAGAATTAGGAGCTGCTAAATCCATGGCGGCAGGTAAAACTAGATAATTTCCCTGTTCGGTATGCGCCCAGTTAGCCACAAACTCTAGAGTTTGTGTATAAGAGATTGAATCTACTTGTCCTCCCCATTCCTTTGCATGATTAACCTCATTAAAGGCAATAATATAACGTCGATCGGTTGGCCAGGGAAGTTGATTCAAAAACTCAAACAGTGCCACAATCTCTTTTCTTGAGGGCCTTTTCCAAGATCCATTTTCATATTTACTGGCTAAACGGACAATGGGAATTAGTTTATCTTTTTTACATTTCTCAAAAAATTGAACCCAATCATCTTTCTTTTCCAAATCGTTTAATGACAGGGGAATAGTTACATAATGCCACTGTCCTTGATTAGACTCAGTTTTTAATAACTTAGTCGCGTACTGATGATCATGAGGAGAGAGAATATGAATACCTAAAACCTCAGCTTCTTTTGCCAATAATTGAGATGGAAAGAAAGAGGTTATTAATTGAAATACTGTCAATACAATAAGTATTTTTACAATGAAAGGAATATTGTCATCTCTAATAAACATAACTATATTATAGGATATTTATGGACTTTTTTATAGTGAGTCTTTTTAATTTTTTTTGATATACTTGAGTTACCTATGTTATTTATTTGGAAAAGTTTCAAGTGGCTGTTTTTTTGCTCTCTAGCGATCATTAGTATAATTGGTATTTCATACTTTCAATTCGATTACCATCTCCCAAAAGTAGCCAGCCCAGATAAAGAAACTGCTCAACTAGCCTTGCTAAATCAAGCCAACCAACCTCAGGTAATGGGTGTAGAAAGCAATCTTGAAACTCAAGATGGTCGTGCTGAGATTGTTGCCAATTTTCTTGAAAGAGGGGGTTCTCCACTCAAGCCATATGACCATTATGGCAAAATCTTGGTCGATTTGGCTGACAAATATAGCTTAGATTTTCGATTCTTGCCAGCTATCATGATGCAAGAAAGTCAATTATGCAAAAGAATTCCTGAGGGAAGTTATAACTGTTTGGGGTTTGGTATTCACTCCAAAGGAACTCTTGGTTTTGAGAGTTATGAAGCAGGTTTTGAAAGAGCCGCTAGAGAACTAAGAGCCAATTATGTAGAGCAGGGGAGGATTCAGGTTTCAGAGATAGCAAGAAAGTATACCGCAAGCGTTGATAAGTGGACCGATGCAGTTAACCAGTTCATGGCAGAGATGGAGTACGATGACAGAAAAATGGGCATTGAAAAGAAAACTGATGCTAGCGTCCTAGAATACGTAAAAGAAGAAAACTAGTTTTCTTAGATTCTCACCTCAAGTAAAAAATATTGAAATTCTGCACTACTTTGATACTTTTTGATTCACTATTGACAAGCTTATAATAATAACTATAATTGTATATACCTCAGAAGGTTCTCCTCACCGGGAGCTACGTTCTGAGACAAAAAATCCCAAGCGCAAGCTTGGGTTTTTTTTTAATTTTTTGTGAAAAAATACTGTGCCGAAGAGAGGACTTGAACCTCCAAGGGCAAAGCCCACA
>CAZQWI010000073.1:0-4274 GCA_964596995.1 uncultured Pseudomonadales bacterium | reverse complement strand
TGTCCCTGATATGAGTAATCTAGTACTTTCTGCCACAACTGCCACACTACCTCATTTTTCTCTTCCCACTCTACTACTAAATTTCTAACGTACTTCTCAACATTTTTGTCATCATCAAAATCAGCGCTAGCCTTTACATAGAGCTGATCAACAAACAAATCAGGCCTTAAACCCATCTCTTCTGGAGTTTGCCACTGGGATTGATGCTCTATCCAGTATTCAGGAGTGGCCTCAGCCTCTTTGTTTTTCTTGGCAAACTTTAAATACCCCCACATTAGTTTAGCGATGGCAATACCTCGATTATTATCAACCGCTTCAGAGATAACGGTAATACCAATTGCCTTCCACAACCTGTATAGACTCATTCCAACTAAGTTATTTCTCAAATGCCCAAGATGCATCGCTTTATTCGGATTGGGAGAGGTATGTTCAATCTCCCAGCTCAAATTCTTCCCATCGGTTGATTCGCCGAATTTATCATTCGCCAAAACCTTTACCATCGATTTTACAAAAAAGGCTGGACTCAAATAAAAGTTAATAAAACCTGGTCCTGCTACTTCAGTTTTAAGAATCAGTCCACTAAGTTCCTCATTATTTTCAATGAGTTCTTCTAGTTTTTCTACTAAGCTAAAACCCAAATCACGCGGTGAATCAACTTGAAGTTGCAGTTTCTGCTCAGGTGTTAAAGAAGAAAAAAGCCTCATTGCTACGTTAGTGGAATAATCACCATGCTCTTGATTAGCTGGGTGTTCTAAAATAACGTCAGATTTCCTAATTTTAGGAAGTGATGAAATAAGTTTGGTAAGCTGCTTTTCGATTGTAATCATAATCTCTTATTAACCTAAGGTTAGTCTTTATTCCCTGTATAGTATACTCGAAACCTAATCTCCTGACCCTGAGAAACAATTTCATGATCTGGCTTTGTGTTAAATAACGGATCGTGCTTCGTAGCCACAATTAACGAGTTAGGTTGGGCAAGATCGCTGGGTTTAACCTCATCAACAAATTTATATTTAATGAGTGAACCACCTTGATACCAAATTGGGTTTGTTTTGCGAACAAATAGCGCAAAAATGTATGGCTGACTATATTTATTTGAAAAAAGGATTTGATCTACTTCTGGATAGCCATCTACACCAAGTTCATATTGATGGACAAGCTTCATTACAGGAATATAGCCTTCGTTAAAAGCATCTGCTGATTGATAAGCAAAAACGGTAAAATAGTGTTTAAGATAAACTCCAAGATTACAAAAAAGAATTAATACAAATAATGCCTTTCCCAGTTTAAGAAACAAATTATTCTTTTTTGACAGTTTATTTAATAAGTTATTACAAAACTGAATCCCTTCAATTGCCAACCAGATGAATCCAGGCAAAGCTAACAAGGCTCGATTGGCTTGCGGATAATGATCACCAATAGCCGCTGGAATTAATGCAATAAGTATCCACCCAGCAGTTAATCTCAGCCAATTGATTGATCTTTTTCTTTTAATAATGTCAAGTAGAATTTTTAGTAATCCAACAATAATTAAAGCAAATACTATTTCTAAAAATACACCGTGTGCCAAAGTACCATGTCTCAAAGTGTCCGTCCAACCTCCAAACAAAAATGTTGGTGATAGATGCGCAACAAAGCCATCAAAGATTATCTCCATCACCTTTAAAGATGAATCGGCTTTTGAAAAAACTAAAGTGTCACTCCTTGTTAAGCCACCTCCAAAAATAGAATCGTAGAGCATCGGTGCTAGCATCATTATAAAAAGAATGCCTCCGAAGATTACTTCCCATATTTTTTTTCTCAATAATCTATGATGAGATACTAGAAAAACCAAACCAATAATTGGTATAAAAAACTTACTTGAATGATATGTATACATTGAACAGGCAAATAAAGTTACTGCTACAGCTATCTGGAAAAATGAGAGCATGCTCTTTGAGTACTTTTTACCAGTTACAAACAAAGCCAAATAATAAAAACCCCATAAAATAAAGGTTAAGGCTAAGCCAGACTCAAAACCGACGCGAGAAAAATGGATATGCCAAGGAGTAATCGCCATTAATAATCCAGCCAACAATGATAAAGACTCAACGCTATAGTTTTCTTTTTCTACTAAAATCTGTGAGTGAGCTTTCAATAATAGTTTCGTTAGCTTCATCATTCCTAAAACTGCCAAAACTCCACTAAATGCAAATGGTAATCTCAGAACAAATAAGTTTAATCCGAAAATAGAGGTAACTACTCCAACCAAATAGATGGCAAAAGGAGCTTTATAATCACCAAAAGATCTAAAAGATATTGGCAATCGCTTCAACCACTCATCATGTCGGGTATGAACAACAGCGTAGCCGTTATAGCCGATGGCTGCCTCATCCCATGTCATCCCAGCAGGCACATCTGCAAGCCTGTAGAATCTTAAAATGAATGCTATTAACAATATCGCTACTGTTGCATAAAAGTACGACTTATTAGAATCTTGCCTTAATCTTTGCAAGATCCAGTAAGGTTTATAAAGAAAAAACTGTATTTTTTGCTTCAAGTTACCATGTTTCCATGAGAAGTAATCAGCATGTTTCCAGCTAATTTTCTTTAACTCATTTTGATCAAATGCTGACTTATTAGTAGACTCATGATTATGAATCACTTTAGCTGTATGTAAAAACATAACCTTCCACCCCTTTTTCTTAGCTCTCATCGATAAATCAATATCTTCCCAATAAGCAGGGTAATAGTGATCGTCAAACCCTCCGAGCTCTAACCATTTATCTCTTGAGAAAATAGCACTTCCTCCACTTGCCCAAGCGGTTGGTCCTGTCTTGAAATTATCAGCTCTTGAATGATGATATAGACCTTTTTCAAACCATAACATATTCTTTCCACCCCAAACTCCTTCAAGATTTGGTTCTTCTTCTAAACAACCAACGGCAAAAAGATTCTGATCATTCTCGAACTCTTTTCTTAATCTACTAGAAACATTTTTCGTTAGAGTTACATCGTTATTGATCAAAAAAACAAGTGGATTCTTTGCCTCCTCAACCGCTCGATTACAACTTTGAGCAAATCTCAGATTTTCTTGATTGACGATTAGCTTCATCTCAAAATCTTTGACAACTCCAGAAAAGATCTCATACTCACCTCTACTGTCAACGCCTTTTGCATCAATAGTAAGGTTGAATTTGTTACACAGATATTTTTTTGTAGAATCAAAGCTTGCGTCATCCACAATCAGTAGCTCATCTCCTTGAGAAAGATCATCAATCACAGTGTGAAGATTTTCTTTAAGAAGTGATACTCCATTGAATGTGGGTATAACAACCGATACAGCGAGTGATTTAGGCATAATGCTGATGTATTTTTAAATTAACTTGGCTAATTTCGAACGAAATACCTCTGGTCCAAATAATCTAGATCTTTTTTGAGCGGCTATTTGGAGCTGATTTCTCAGCTTTTTGTTAATGATTAATTGTTTTGTTCGTTTAATACACTCTTTTTGAGTTAGCCAACTCCATTTCAAAAACTCCTCACCAATCACCTCTTTCTGGCCTCCTTTAGCAATTACTACTGGCACACATCCAGCAGCCATTGCCTCCACAGTACTAATTCCAAAATGCTCAACTTTATGAGGCTCATCTTCATCGTTAATTCGATATCCCGTTGCATGCCAATAGATACTACTTTTTTGATACCACTCGCTTAGTTGTTCTTGATTAAGATCGTGAAAGAATGATATCTCTAAACCCTCTGCTAATTTGTGAACTTTATCTGCAAACTCCTGATTTTCAACTCCTCCGATTAACACCAGCCTCCAGCCTTTGGTTTCATTTTTATATTGTGTTTTTAGTCGCTTGAATATACCCACCAATATATCCTGTCTTTTACTATGTAATTGAGGAAAGAATCTCCCCACATTTAAAATGATTTTTTCTTTCTTTTGGAGATCACTTCCATTAATTAATGGCTCAACATCGACAAGTGGTTGATGAGCTTCATCCACCTTAATGTTCCAATATGGCTCTACGATCGATTTTGTGAAGTGCGAATTAGTGGTGATTTTATCCCAGCTTTTTAATTTTTGCTTATCCATAAATCCAGATTTTTTAATCTTTAGAGGCACTTGAATATGTAAGATGTTTTTCTTAGCTAATGAATAAAACAAACTACCATCGGTACAGTAAAACCCAAGATCATACTGTTTTGTCCAAAGCATCTTTTTAAAAACATTCGCTGCAGTACCAAGTGGCGAACTTACAAACTCGACATTTCTTAAATCATGA
>CAZQWI010000072.1:0-4336 GCA_964596995.1 uncultured Pseudomonadales bacterium | reverse complement strand
AATCTCAACTGAATTACTCAAGTTATTTTTGCACGGTGAAAAAAAAGTAATATTAAAGCCATGTTTTTTATAAAGTGACTTATAATAAATTTCATAAACATATCTTCCAATGCCTCCTATAAATGGATAAAAATCATAAGTTATTAAGCCTATTTTATTTTTTGAAAATTTCATTTATGTGTTTACCAGCAATAATAAACCAATTATATGAATTGATATTAAAACTCAATAATTTTGGTTCTAGTTTAATAATTTTGTCTGTAAATTTATTAGCATTGTTCTTTGGTATTAAATAACCTGTTATATTGTTAGTAACGGCATCTTTAATTCCTTCAATCTTAGTTCCAACCACCGGTAACCCCACACTCGCTGCCTCTAGCGCCACAATGCCAAATCCTTCTGGATCTCCCTTAACTTCAATATTGGGCATTACAAACAGATCAGCTAGATTAAGCAACAGTTTCTTTTCCTCTTCACTAATCTTGCCAAAGAGGAAAACCCTCTTGCCAAGATTGTGTTTTTGCGCTGCATTCACAATCTTGGTTCTTTCTGGACCATCTCCAGCTATTAAATATATATACTCTGGAGGTAACTCACTCATCACTCGCTCAATAAACCACTGGTGTCCTTTTCTTTTGACCAATCTGCCTACAGTTAATAAAATCTTTTTATTCTTAATCTCAATTCCATACTTTTCCTGGAAAGTTATTTTAATCTGCTCTTTAGTCTGCTTAGTTTGATATTTATTAATCTCAATTCCACAAGGAATAACCGCAACTTTTTCTGAACTTATCCCTCTGCTAACACACTCACTTTTGGTGTACTGACTAATAGCAATTACTCTATCTAATTTTGCTAAAGCGGGAGGAATAATCGCCTGAAAAACTGAGGAGCTGTAAGTAACATCTAACCCCATCGCCATACTTACAACCTTTTTCCCAGTGAGTTTCTTTAACAACCAACCCATCGGTGCCAACACTCCATCTCCCATTAAAATTACATGCGGTTTAAAGATAGCTGTTTCAATTAATCCCCTAATAAATAGATATGGATAAACAACCGGCAACCACTTTTGTGAACCACCATAGGCGATCACTTTGGTGGGAGTAATTTGAGCTAAATGCTTGCCCAGCTGATAGTTAGCCTCCTGCATTCCACCAACAGATGGAGGATGCTTGCGAGAGATAAACAGGATTCTAGGAGATGTTTTTTCCATTTTTCTAATCTACTTTCCCTCTAGCTCTTTCTCAATCAACTTTCTGTTTCCAGCGATTAAATCAGCGATCAAGCCAATTAAAAACACCTGAAAACCAACAATGATCAAGACTGCAGCCAAGATTAATGACTGCACTTTTCCAGAACCTGCTCCAGGCACAAACAGGTAAAAATATATAAACCTACCCACTAACAATAAGCCCGGCAATAAAAATCCCAGCGCAATAAAGCTGAATGTTTTGAGTGGTTCATACATCGCAAAAACTCGCACAATCGTCGCTGCCGAGTTTTTAACATGGCTCCAACTACTTTTAAAGAGCCTTGATTCTCTGGTTTTCTCGTTAGTCGAAACCTTAACCGTGGCAATCTTAATCTTCTTTTTGCTTGCTTGAATAATCGTCTCGATCACATACGAGAACTCGGTCACGATATGTAGTTGTTTGGCCGCCTCAGCACTGTAAGCTCTAAATCCAGAAACCGCATCAGGCACCTTAACACCCGACAAACTTCTAACCACCCAACTGCCAAACTTTTGCAAAAACTTTTTTGCTGGCGAAAAATGCTCAATCTGATCGGTCTGCCGATCGGCAATCACCATCTCGGCTTTACCTTCTAAAATAGGCTTAATTAACTTGGGAATATCTTGCTGTGGATACTGGTTATCGCCATCGGTATTAACAATGATGTCTGCACCTTTGCGCAAACACTCCCGCAAACCCGTCTCAAAGGCTCTTGCCAGGCCCTTATTACTACTGTGGCGAATGATGTGAGTTACACCCAACTGTTTGGCCACCTGCACCGTACGATCGCTGGAGCCATCATCCACAATCAGCGTTTCTAGCTGATCAACACCAGCAATCCGCTTGGGAATAGAGTTAATCACTAAGGGTAAAGTTTGCTCCTCGTTGAAGCAAGGTACCATGACGATAAGTTTCATGCTGATAAATTCGCTAATTTATATTTTTGTTAAGAAGAGAGCTCATTTTCTGAGGGGTAAACCCCTCAGCGTTTTGTCTTGCTTTGCAAGATCAAAGCCTGCTCCCCTGTGACAATCTAGTACTATTTATTAATGTGTCACATCAAGGGGATTCCCCTTGAAACCCCAGATTCTGATCTGTTGCCTAAAAACAACCTCACGAGATATCTTCAGAATCATTGTAGCAGAAGTGAAGGAAAAGAGGGTATAAACAAGATCAATAAGCTGTTTGAAAGTGTTGAACGAGTAGCATAAGCTAAACCTTATCTGCATCACTTGCTACCGATCCACACTCAACATATCGCCCCCCATCTTCTCCCGGTTCCCAGTTGTAACAAAGCCTCGTATCAATAATTTGAACATTGCTTGCAGATAATCTTACTTCTTTTTGAAATTGTGGTGGAATTTCTTCAACAGGAGTAACTCTTTCCATTCCAGGAGGAGCATAACGATGTCGTTCTCTAGAGTAAACTAGCATTTTTTGATCAATAACTGTTTAAAAATGATTATGATGTCAGTATCATACTATATCAAAGTTTTTTTTCTTGTATAATTCATTGGTATTATGTCAGCAGAACTACTACTCAATAAAAACCCCAACTTAATAACTGATTCTCAGGTTCATTTATCTTTAGCCGCAGTCAATGAACTCATAATGGATACTTTCTCTCAATATCAAAAACATACTAATGAAGATCTAGCTCCAAAAGCATTTACAGAAACTTTATTAGCAATTGAACAGAATTTTTTGCTATTGAGTTCTTTTAATACCGCCTACTCACCAGAACTTATGCAAGTTTATGCTAAGTTTTATCATCTAAATGAGGATTTATTAGAAGTTTGTAGAACTTTTATTAAAATTTATCCAGAAATGTATGCTGTTCTCAATAGAGCTCAAAATCTATTGAGAGCCTTACTTAGCTATCAATATTACAATCAAGCTCAGAAGTCAAAATGAATTATTTAGTTCACAACAAAACATACTTTAGTACACGCAGAAAAAATCACTACCCATCCCAGCATCCAAGTTCCAGATTATGAGATATTGAGAGCATCACTGACTTTTGCGCAACTAGTTAATGAATCTTTGAATAAGCTCAGTATTCACAATCTTGTAAACTCTGATCCTAAAGAATTTTTAACCGATTTAGAGATTGTTTTACAAAATCTGACATTTCTGTCATTTTTCTATAATTATCCATCAATTCAATGTTTAAGAACTATGCGTCTAAAGAACTGCTATCAATTTATCAAGGCTTATTTATTGAAACTCATACACTTGATGAAGTGTTGAATATGAGTTCTGATCCTCACGGATTGCTTACAGAAGTTGTCTCTCAAATTAAACAAATACAAGGAATCCTGCTCATCTTGATAGTCAATCAGCGAAGACAGCTAGGTATTAATGACTAATTTCTTCTCAAGAATTAATTAATGATGTTATTAATCAATACAATGATCTTAACAGTGATCAACTCAGCGTTAATCAATTTATTGAAAGCCTATAAGTAATTGGTCAATTTTTTGCTTTTTCTAAGTTTATTCAATCCTATTTTCTCACCTGAATTAATACAAGTTTATGCACAGTTCTATCAAGTCAATCAAGAAATGCCTGAATTAAGAAAACTATAAGTGCTGACCATCCTATAATGTTTGTTACACTAATAAGAGTTCAAAATAGTTTAAAATCATTGCTGTTTTATCAGTATTATAATTTGGCTTAGTGTCGAATTAATAACTTATTGATTTGATAATTCAATAAATCTTATTTTTCTTTACTAAAGAGTTTTTGACCCTCGATAGCTCTAACTTGAAAACCCAACATCCTCATTTCTAATAATACCTGGTAAAGCTCGGTTTCATCAATACCATGAAGCCAATGAGTCGGAACATGATCCCTCATACCCCTACCTTCTACATTGCTAGTTCCATCAGACAAATCGATTTCTTTAAACTCCATTATTTCGTCATACGATAGTCCAGAGTCAATATATCTGTTCCATAATTCCGTCCCAGGATAAGGTCTGTAAACATAAGTAACAGGATGGAACTCTCCACCTTTTTTATGAGCAATATTAATTAAATCTCTTGCCAATTGATTTGTTTCTTCTAATTCTTCTTTAGATTCAGAAGGGATACCAATCA
>CAZQWI010000071.1:0-4360 GCA_964596995.1 uncultured Pseudomonadales bacterium | reverse complement strand
AAAAAATAGTAAAAAGAAAACGAGATACCCAGCAAGCTCATCTAGTGATGGGCTGGCCAGCCTTGAAGCGCGATGATCCACGCCGATATGTATTGACAGTTTTAGCTACAATTATGGGTGGCAATCGAAGCTCAAGATTATTTCAAACTATCCGGGAACAAGCTAACTTAGCTTATTACGTTTATGCTGATGTGGATCAATACCAAGATGCTGGCTTACTTGGAGTCAGCGCAGGTTTAAACAGCAAGAAAGTTGAGCAGGGAATAGAGTTAATCAAAAATGAGTTTGATCAGTTAATAACTGGCAAGAAACCACTTATCCAAGAAGAGGTAGATAGAGCTAAGGCATATTTAACCGGAAGAGTCACTTTGAGCCTGGAAAGCTCCAGAGCAGTAGCTCAGCACTATGGACTAAGTTGGTTGCTTCTTGATAGGCTAGAGGAGCCTCAAGATGTAATTGAGGACATCAATAAAGTTACTCTTGATCAGCTACACAGCCTGGCAAAGACAATCATAAGCGCTGATGAGTTAAGGATTGCGGTCGTAAATGGTGGCAAGTAAGGCATATTGAGTTTTTTATATCTTGGGTTAAAATCTCCACATATCAGAATAATAAAAATTAACTAATAAGTAAGGAAAAACATGAAACCTACACGCACTGCAGTCTTAGTTAAGCCAGACGGTTTACAAAGAGGATTAATTGGAGAGATTATTACCAGATTTGAGAGAAAAGGGTTAAAGCTGGTTGGAATGAAGATGACGATCTTGAACGATGATATGCTAAATCGATGGTATGCCGAGCATCGTGAGAAGGATTTTTTCTCTGATCTCAAGGAGTTTATGGGTTCTCAGCCAGTGGTGGCGATGGCATGGGAGGGTATTGACGTTGTGCCGGTAGTTCGCAAATTGGTTGGCACCACTTTGGGCAGAGAGGCTGAGGCCGGCTCTATTCGAGGTGACTTTGGTATGAGCAAACAGTTTAATTTAATTCACGCTTCTTCTGAAGATGAAGCAGCGCATAATGAAATTGGTATCGTTTTCTCTAATGAAGAGCTGTTTGATTACAGTTGGCCCATGGGAGCTTTGGTTTACGCAGAACACGAGAGAGACTAAGGCGTAATTACACTTTTGATCTGTTGGCCTCGGTATTTTAGACCTACCGTTAACCAAGACTTTATTCTAGTGAGGGTAGTGACGATGGCTTTTTTTGGAGTGTTGTATCTTCTGTATGACATGCTGCTGATAATTTTTGAGTCGAATCTAATATTACCTAATCTAGAAAGCCTGCTCGATATTTCAAAGTCATCGCATTCGCAGGGATTGGTAATGTTGCCATTGAATCCCTTAACTTTTTGAAAACACTCTTTTTTTATTGCGCAGTTTGCTGTGTGTACTCCCATAAATCCAAATATTAGTAATCCTAGGTGATGTAGGTATTTATACCAACCTTTTTGACAGAGAAGTGTTATCGGTAGTGGTGCATCAAATAGGAGTATTTTTCCAGTCACAGCTATTGAGTCATAGTTTTTGAAATGATGATTAATACTTTCAATCCAGCTGGAACTAACAACTGAATCGGCGTCTGTTGAGGCAACGATGGGATGAGAAACCTTGTTAAATCCAGCATTTCTGGCGTTTGCAACTCCTTGTTTAGGTTCCTTAAGAACGATTAGATTAACTGATTTTTGTGAAAAACGATCGCGAAATGATTTTGCAATCGCGTTAGTTTTGTCGCTGGAGTTATTGTCTACAACGATAATCTCAGAAGGAAACACCTTTTGCTTCAAAAGAGATTCGAGAGTATGAGAGATTGTTTTTTCCTCATTGTAGGCAGGTATGACCACTGAAATTTTCCTATTTTGTTTTGTCATATTTCTTCAAGCGCTTGATAAAAGTCTTGGCTGAGAGAATCTGCAATTGTTTTATCATTGGCCGTTACTGCCATTTCCATATTTTTATTCATCGAAAACATATCTAGGTTAACTGAACCAAAAATAACCTGATTTTGTTCATTCCAATATAGTTTTTTGTGCCGATAATTTTTCTTCCATAGATAAATTGAAGCCCCTTTTTTTCTCAACTGATAGATAACTTTTTTGTTTAATAGATTAATTATGGGAAGTCTATTTTTTTGAGAGATAATTATTTGGATGTTTACACCTCTGTGTAGAGCGGCGATCAATGAATCGATAATGATTTTATCTGGTAAAAAATACCAAGTTTCAATAAACAAATTTTTCTTTGAGTTATTAATAAATGATAAGATTGATTTTTTAACTTGATCTGGCTGTTGAGGTAAGTTTATGTAAAAAGAGGGGTGTTGTTTATCAAAAACTATTTTATCTCGGTTTTTGATGTATTTTTTTGCCATTGAGGGAGTTAGATATACATCAAAAAGATTTGTTATCAGTTCATCATGGATGTTCTTAATTAAGAAATTTGTATCTGACCAACTAGTATAATGATCAGCAATATTTGATCCACCTGTTAATAAAACTTGCTGATCAACGATGCATGCTTTTGTGTGCAAGTGAACTCTTAAAAAGTTTTTTTGTTTAAAAAAAAATACTTGGATGCCATTACTTTTTAAGTCATTGAGCATGGCAAGTGAAGAAAATGATTTTGTGATATCCTCAAAAAACTGACCCAATGGATCAACCATCAGTCTTACTTTTACTCCTGATTTGGCTTTTTCTATAAGAACTTTGTTAATTTTTGAGGTCCAACTACCTTTAACATAAGCAAGATAGATTAGATCAACTTGATATTTAGCTACTTTAATCTCGTGATAAAGTTGTTCATAAAACTCCTCGACATCGTGAAATACGGTGACTTTCATCTTTTTAGCGTTTTTTGTTAGACCCTTTTGTGCCCCCACCAGGAATCGAACCT
Source organism: uncultured Pseudomonadales bacterium (assembly GCA_964596995.1). Classification (GTDB taxonomy): domain Bacteria; phylum Patescibacteriota; class Microgenomatia; order UBA1400; family PJMF01; genus DAOLOF01. The sequence goes on along the minus strand of CAZQWI010000071.1, from coordinate 1,469 downwards.
GGATCTAAGGTTTAGGAAACCTTTGTTCTATCCGTTAAACTATGGAGGCTGATAAAAAACTTTGTTCGTTGTCCGTAGCGCTCTGCTCCGAGGTTTTCTCGTACAAATTTCTTCATTATTCTTTGTTAATATACTGTTAGTGATTTGTTGCACTGAGGTCATTTTTTGCAATTTATTTCACTAATTTATCTAGATTTTATCACCAAACATAAAATTTGTGATAGCTGTCGACTTTTTAAGACATTATTAGTATAATCTGATGTATTAAATAGTATTAATAATTACTTATTAAATAATAGTAAAAAAATTATGGCAACACAAACAACTGAAGCTACCATATTTAGCCAATTAGATCCAAAACTTGTCGAGAGATATTCTCGATGGAATTCAATAGCTAGTTCTGCAAGAGCACTTAGGCAAAGGGATTTTTCAGAAATGCCATTTCGTTCCAGCGACTTGTATCCGTATTTGGGTGATTTGGCTTATAGTTTAAGTGACACAGACAATCCTGAAGCACACCTTTTGGCTTGGCTCTTTGTGCTTGAACAAAAGCTTAAATTGTTTTCGCCTGTTTTAGCCACAGCTCTTCTGGGTTCAATTGAGCAAGAATTAGGATCTTTGCTGGGTGCATTAACTATGCAACGTCAAGCGATAGTATCAAATATATTAAGGACTGCGGCTGTTTTAGATTCGTCAGAAGAGTAAAGACTAACACTAAAATGGTTCTTAAGGCAATTTTTTTTCTTGGATATATTTAAATACTTCTCAAATCAAAGATTTTTTTGAACTTTTCTATTAGGGAAGAAAGTGCTAAATCACCAATGAAATCCAGACTTTCAAGCTATGACAAAATTATCATCTGTTCTACAATGTCGGAGTGACAGGACTCGAACCTGCGACCTCGGCGTTCCGAACACCGCACTCTAGCCATCTGAGCTACACTCCGCAACAAGAATTATTAAACCGCAATTTTTCTGACGACATTACTTTAACTCAATCGAGTAAAGATTTTTTGGTGTATCTGGACTAAAAGAGGTCAAGATAATTAATCTAGTACCATCGGACCAAGGATAAATAAAGCTTTTTTCAAAAGGTCCTGAATACAAAGTAGTGTTATTGGTACCGTCATAAGAAATAATCTGAACTTGGTCATCTTTGACAAACAAAAGATAATTAGAATCGGAAAACCACTGAAGGGTGTTGATGGCGAGCGAAGTGTGATAGGTGTTAAACAGCAGGGCTGTAAGCGCCAGGTTTTCTCCTTGTAATTTTGAAAAAGAATCAGGCGAGGTAAGGAGCGATAAAGGCTTTTTTTGATCTAGATCACTGGCGAGCAGAGCTTTTTTTACAGTTTGAGAGTCACTCGCTTCCTGCCCAATCATAAAGTTTTTATCTTCTTCTCTGTCATAGACATAAATGCCGCCTGCCACAATTGATCTTTCTTCAGGCTGGGTATTGGTTGATGGAAG
>CAZQWI010000070.1:0-4417 GCA_964596995.1 uncultured Pseudomonadales bacterium | reverse complement strand
TGAATTACTTGTTCCACACTCAATTAGTCTTAATGTTACAATGATCTATATATTATGTCACAAAATGATACAGCTAGCGCAACAATAACCGAGACTGAAACCTCGGTCAAAAAAACTTCTTCCGTCTATCAACTTTCTGAAGATGCTATTACATATGTTGATGGACACATAGAGGGAGTAAACTATGAACAGACACCAGTTGTGTCTCCTCTTGAAGTGGATGAGCTAGCTTCAAAAATTGCTAAACTCTACGAAAAAGTGAGAAGAATCATTGATTGGAAGGAAGAAAATATTATTCGCCGAACAGCTATTGAAAGAATCTTAAAACGAACCTTACTTTCAGAATTATCGGGGATTGGACAAAGTTCTCTTGATGCACAAAAACTAACCGAGCCTCTAGTACTTGAGATGATGCGCAGTGGCTATTTTGAGCCAGGCAAAGTTTCCAAGAATAAAATTCCATTAGCCAAAAAAAGTCTTGAAAAATATATTCATATTTTGGACAAATCACCAATTTCTCAGAAAAGTAATAGTCTAAAGATAAAAGAGCGAGTTAATTTCTTTAACTGGATTTTGGAGATTGCAGCTTGTGAGATTGAAGAGATTCTAGAACCAGCCTTCAAAGAAAATTCTTTAATGAATTTCATGACTACGACTCTTTTTCAGAGATTAAAGGTTTTCCCAGCTGGCAAAATGTCTGAGGAAGAGATTTTGGTTCAAACGTATGTTGCAGTACATCGCTCTTTATATTCTCTAGATTCTCCGTTAATAATTTATAATTTAATTAAGTATTACTATCCAAGATGGTTTGAGGGTGATGAACAGTTTGTTGATGAGTTTACACAAAATATTGATCAGATTAAAGATAAACTAGAAGCAGATTTAGAACATTCTTATGGCAAGGAGTTTTTCAAGTTATGTGATCGTTATGATGCAGCCTTTTTGATTTTGGGTGATGTTCTCAAAGAAATAGAGGGAGATCCAGACTCAATAAAAGAAAAATTAGCTGATAAATCTCAGTTAAGTGAACTTGTTGAAGCAGTTTATAATCGTCGTCTTGGAACCTTAAAACAAAGACTCTATCGTTCAGCAATTTATTCAACACTATCTATCTTTGTTGCTGGTATTGCTAGCTTTTTTATTTTTGAGGGACCGGTGGCTGAGTTAATTGGAGAAGGGTTTAGTTGGTTTGCTCTGTTGATTGATCTGGCCGTGCCTTCACTGTTAATGTTCTTGTTAGTAATTACCATTAAACCTCCAGAAAAGAAGAATCTTGTCAGGGTAAAAGAAGAGGTGCATAAGATCTTAAGTAGTGCCTCTTCGAATGAGGTCTATGAAATAAATCTGGTAAAAAAGAAGCATTGGTTAGTAAACTCCGTGTTCAGCCTGTTGAGCATGTTGGGAGGACTGGCGGGCGCCTACACAATATTCATGATTTTCAAGATTGCGGGTGTTCCCTGGACTTCAATTTATGTTGATACAATGAACGTAGCAATGGTGGTGTTTGCGGCGATGGTAGTGAGGCACAAGGCTCAGGAGTTGACGATTCAAGAAGGTGGTGGTTTTTTAACGATGCTTTTGGATTTCTTTTATCTTCCTCTAGCAAAATTTGGTCAGTGGCTTTCTCAAAAATGGAAAGAGTACAATATCGTTAGCGTTTTTTTCTCAGCGTTGATCGACTCCCCATTCTCGATGTTGGTTGGTTTGATTGAAGATTGGAGAGCTTTTTTAAGAGACAGACGATCAGATATTCACTAACATTAGTGAAACTTCCAAAAAATTAATATTAAGAAATAAAAAATATGAAAAAAATAAAAATTGTTCCTTTAGGTGGCATGGGCGAGGTAACTCAGAACATGTTTCTTTATCAATATGATAACGAAATTTTAATTGTTGATTGTGGTATCGGTTTTCCAGATATTTATATGCCTGGTGCCGATATTATTATTCCAGACATCACCTATTTACTTGCTCAGCTAGAAAAAGGTAATAAGATTGTCGGCATGGTTTTAAGCCACGCGCATGATGATCATATTGCCGCTCTGCCTTATTTGTTGTCAGAGTTGCCAGATTTTACAATTTATGGATCAGCTTTAACCATCGGCTTTGCGCAAGAAAGGATGAAGGAAGGAGCTTCGCAAAGAACAACTCAAGTGGTGAGAGATGGTCAGATTGTCCAACTGGGCAGGTATTTTTCCTTTAGTACATTGGCGGTTACTCATTCAGTTCCCGATGCAAAACATTTAATTATCAATACTCCAGACGGAGTCATTTATCATGGTTCAGACTTTAAACTAGATCTTCATCCAGTTGATGGCGTGTTGTCAGATTTAGAAACTGTTGCCAGAGTTGGTAAAGAAGGTGTACTTTTGATGTTAATGGATTGTTTAAGAGTGGAAAGAGAAGAATGGAGCAAATCTGAGTCCACCACTGGACCTGCCATTGCTAAAGAAATCGAGGGAGTAAAAGGAAAGTTTATTGTAACTCTGATGAGTTCGCACATTCATCGTATTCAGCAAGTAGTTGATATTGCAGCCACCAATCGCCGCAAGGTTGTTTTTATTGGTCGCAGTGTTGAAAAAAATATTAACGTTGCTGAAAGGCTGGGTTTGTTAAAGATACCTACCGGAGTGAAGATTAACAAAAAGAATGTAAAAAATTATCGAGATGATCAGTTGGTGGTAATTATTGCTGGCAGTCAGGGTCAGGAAGGTTCATCAATGATGCGTGCAGTCTTTGGAGAACATCGCATTATCCAGATTAATGAAAACGATAAAGTTATTATTTCAGCCGATGCAATTCCTGGCAATGAAGTTCCCTATTATCGAGCAATTGATGAATTATGCAGAAATAAAGTAGAGGTGATTTATCCTGGGATAAAACCAAATATTCATCACACGGGGCATGCGGGTGTTGCAGAGCAAAAAGAGTTGTTGGGAACGGTCAAGCCAAAATATGTGATGCCAATTGGTGGAGCAGATCGTCATCGCGAACTATTCAGAACTAGAGTAGCACACTCTTTTGGATACGATGATCAACATGTTTTAATTCCAGATACAGGAGATGTTCTTGTGTACGAGAATAATCATTGGCATGTTGGCGAACAAATAAAAATATCTCCTCGCATTGTTGATGGTTTGGGAATTGGGGATGTGGGTCCCGCTGTTCTGTCTGATAGACGAGCTTTGAGTGAAGCAGGCATTGTGGTGGTAATTATTCCCCGAAGAAAAAAACAGTTTCTTTTTGATGAAATCGAGATAGTATCTAGAGGTTTTGTTTTTATGAAGCAGGCAACCGAGGTTATTACTTACATTCAAGATTCGGTTATTGAAATTATTGAGCAAAATAAAGAAATTAGTGACTATGACTTAAAGCAGAAGATCGAGACTGGGCTGAAAAAGAAGTTGTACTCGGTTATTCAAAGAGAGCCATTAATTGTAAGTGAAATAATGGATCGTCAGTAGTGATAGATCTGTTAACTAGAGAAACATTCAAGATATTTGCTATACTAGTCTCAGACTATTATGCCTAAGAGAAAAAGTAAACGACAAAAAAGAAGATCAAAAGTCCAGCCAATCAAGTTAAAGATTGAAACTCAGACACTGCATTCAATAGTGGCGGTGCTCTTGATGTTGGTGGCTTTGTTAATCTTAGTTTCCTTTACCGGTCAGGGTGAGGTATTACAACAGATAAATACTTTTTTAACAAATAAGCTTGGCGTATCAATTTTTTTATTGCCAATTATTTTTGTTTCTTCTGGTTTAGTGATGCTTCATACCGATTGGAAATGGGGAGAACCAAATGTCTTGTTGGGATTATTGATTATGATGCTTTCGGTAATGATTGCTTTTTCAACGGGAGATATTGGTTTAAACACTTATGATAATTTATCAAGATTGGTTGGCCCCGCTGGTTCAATGGTGATAGCTGGTGGTCTTATGACTATTGGGATTCTTGTTACGCTACAAGCATCTTTGGTTGGTTTGGTGAAGTATTTAATTGAAAAGTACCAGCAATATAAAGAAAATAAACTTAATAACAAAGTTGAAGATGCTAAAGAAAAAAAGAGAAAAGGATTTATTCCCAAGATTCTTTTCCCAGGAAAAGAGAAACAGATTAAGGTTGGTCAGCCTGACTTAGCAAAACAAGGTATTGGTGATGATCAAACAGGTACTGCCGTTGATCAGGGTCAGCCAGTATTACCAATTAATTTGAGAAAAAAATCAAAAGAGGGAGAGATGGCCGACATTCAATCGGAAAGTTTATTAACTCCAAGCAATATGCCTTTGATTTGGGATTATCCTCCGCTGTCACTGCTTTCTGATCAAAAAGGTGGTGAGGCTGACAGGGGTGATGTCAACCAAAATGCCGATATTATTGAAAGTGCCCTGCAATCTTTTGGTATTCACGCCGAAGT
>CAZQWI010000069.1:0-4444 GCA_964596995.1 uncultured Pseudomonadales bacterium | reverse complement strand
TACTTAATGTTGATGAACAAGATCTTGCTAACTCAGCCGAGATCAAGAAGAAATATGCCAAGCTACTTTCAACCGACAAACAACCCATTTCTGAAAACCAGATTGTGGTGATCAGTGCCTTAATCGAGAGTGAGCTGGCCTCATTGAGTAAAGAGGATCAATCTCAATATCTCAAAGATTTAGGAGTTGAAAAATCTGGACTGGAAAGATTGGCAGAGGTTGCTTATCAAACTTTGCGTCTGCAAAGTTATCTCACAGCTGGAGAGCTGGAGGTGAAAGCGTGGACCATTAAACAAGGAGCTACGGCTGTTGAGGCAGCTGGCGTGATTCACACCGATTTTATGAAAAAATTTATCAAAGCCAAAGTGATTAGCTATGAGCATTTTCTAGAGTATGGTGGATGGGTCAGGGCAAAAGAAGCTGGCAAGGTAAGGTTGGAGGGCAGAGATTATCACATGCAAGCAAATGATATAGTGGAGTTTATGATTGGCGCATAAATTATGTTAAACAAAGTTGTGCCAAAGAAAACTATCAAGAATATACTAATAGTTGCTGTAGTCGTGTTTGCATCTTTATCTGTAATTTTTTATTGTGTGAATTCAAGAATTCAAGCTGATGAGCTTTACACTTCTTGCTCAACTGATTATGTTACAGAAAACGAAGAACTTGACTATGATTGTTGCCTGCAGGTTGTTGATAGAAAAAAGAAAAATACTTGGACAAGAGAGCTATGGTTAATAAAAACGGATAATAGTGATAGAGGATATCCTTTATTCTTTTCTTCTAGAAGTTTTATTTGGGACAAAAAGCAAGAAATGGATTTAAACATTAGATGGGAAAAGGATGGATTAAGATTTGTTTTCAATAATGCTGAAGTATTTGTTCCGAAAGATAAATTACTTACGATTAAAAATCCCTAGATTTTTATGAAATGGATAGCCATTAGCGGTAGTTGGAGGCATACTCCGCCAAAATTGATTCAAGATTTGACGGCTGAGGTACTTAATATTGTCAATCAAGGTTGGGGAGTAGCAGCTGGTGGTGCTTTAGGAGTTGACTATCTTGCCACCAATTTGGTGCTAAACCACAGTTCTCCTAAAAAAATCAAGATATTTTTACCAACCTCTCTGAAATTATTTACAAACCACTATTATAAAAGAGCGGATGAGGGGGTAATTTCTCATCAGCAAGCCCAAGATTTAATTGCGCAGTTAATCCGAATACAAAAACAATCCGAAGAATCCTTAATTGAAAATCATCAAGAACAAGTAGTTGATCAAAAAACCTACTGTCAGAGAAACGCAAAAATTATCGAGAGTGCCGATGAACTTATTGCTTTTTGGGTAAATAAAAGCGTTGGTACACTAGATACAATCAATAAAGCCAAGGAAAAAGGATTAAGGGTGAAGCTCTACAATTATGAGGTATGATAAAAATAATAATATGATCACTGTCACTCCGATTTCTCCAAAATACAAAAAAGAAAACGGTCTTTATGTGTTGGATATAGATAATATTCAAGTGCCATTTAAAACTAAAGAAAGATCAATCGTTTACTTGCCACCAAGCGAGCTTGGAGGTAATCACCGTCACCCGAGGCAAGAAGCATTTGTAGGTATTGGCGAGGATCTTGAGTTTGTTTGGAAAGATGGCAAAAAAACTCACACTATTAAAATGAATCCAGATGGTCAGTTGCAATTAATTGTGGTTCCGGCAAATCTGGAGCATGCGGTGTTTAATAGGTCACAAAATCAAATAGCGATTTTGTTGGAATTTGCCGATGGAGAGCAGCGAGAGGCTCAAGTTGTGAAGGTTGTTTAGCTATCAATTAATAATAAATATGACACAACCAAAAACTCTTTTTGAAAAACTGGCGCTTAACGAGATTCCAAGTTGGAAAATCTGGGAAAATGAAACACACATGGCGTTTTTAACACCTTTTCCCAACACGACAGGAGTGACGGTTGTGGCTCCAAAAAAGAACATTGGAGATGATGCTTTTGAATTAGGAAATGAAGATTATCAAGAGCTGATGCTAGTTTCGAAAAAAATTGCTATGGCACTAAAAAAAGCTCTAAAGGTTTCTAGAGTAGCTTTGGTCATTGAGGGATTGGGAGTGCCTCATGTTCACATTAAGTTATTTCCTTTACACGGGGATCTTGAAAACAGTGAGAATTGGCAGGCCGAGAATCGCTTTTTTCCAGAATATGTTGGCTATTTAGTAACTAATAATGGTCCAAAAATGAGTGACGAAGAGCTTGGCAATCTTCAAGCAAAAATTAAGCAAGTTATTAATCAATCAAAAGAGTAATACATTATGTTAACTCAAGAACAATCTCAAAAAATACTTTCCAGTAAAATCAAGAAGTTTCCAAAACAGCTTTTAATTTTAGGGACTGGCTGGAATCAGGTACTAAAGAATTCTCCGATTGAGGCAGAAGTATCATACAAAGAACTTTTTGATGTTGAAGCCTCTGTGCCAGGACACGAAGGCAAGTTGGTCATAGCCAAGGTTTCGGGTGTTCGAGTGGCGGTAATGGTTGGTCGATTTCACATGTATGAAGGTTACAGTGCGCAACAAGCAACCATGCCAATTAGGGTTTTTGCTAAGGCTGGCGCAAAACAACTTCTTGTGACGGCTGCATCTGGAGCATTGCATGAAAAATTTAGGGTAGGGGAGTTTGTTTTTCTTAATGATTTACTTACTCTTTTTCTATCTCTAGACAATCCTTTGCAAGGTCCTCAGTTTCTTGATACTTCAGAACTTTTTGATCCAAAATTAAGACAGATTTTGCTTGAGACAGCTCAAAAACACAGCATTCCTTTTCAAGAAGGATGTTACGCGTATTATCATGGACCAAGTTTTGAAACTCCGGCTGATAAAATGGCACTTAAGTTTTTAGGTGCAGACGTGGTGGGTATGAGTACCGTCCCAGAAGTGCTCATGGCTAGATGGTTAAAGATGCGAGTTGCAGGCATAGCCCTAGTTACAAACTTGGCTTTTGTGAAGCATGACCATAAAGAAGTTTTGGCTCAGGCCAATAAAGCCAGTCAGCAGATGGTAAAATTGATTAAGAGCTATGTCCAGTTGAGTGAGTAAAGATTAATCCATTAATTATTCAAACTCACATCTAGAATTTTTTGTTACTTTAGGTATAATAGCCACTTCAAGTATTGAAAGTTAATAAACACTAATTGAAAGAAATATGAAGATACCAGAAGAAAAACGAGTTCGTATTTATGAGCTAACTTGCTTAGTTTCTGTCGAGCACACTAAAGAAGAATTGGATAGCATCAAAGAAGTGATTAGTAATGTTATTACTAATGCAAGTGGAAAGATAAAAGAGGTTGAAGAGTGGGGAAAAAAAGATCTTGCCTATACAATCAAAAATGGTGGAAAAAGCCACAATCAAGCTTTATATTATCATTTTGTATTTGAAGCTGAAGCTGATCATGCTACTGCCATTAAAGATACAATTAATATCACGGAAAATATTATTCGCTATCTATTGGTTGTTAGAGAGTAGAGTTTGGTTAACGAGATTGGAGCAGTTTTAAAAATTCTACGCTTTTTCTCAGAATGCCATATAATAGTAATTGGAATATATAAGTTAGTCTGATAGAGGAGGAACAAAATGGCTGTCAGATCATTAAATAAAGTAATGCTAATCGGGAATCTCACCCGAAACCCAAATTTGAGATATACGCCAAATAATACAGCAGTCTGTTCTTTTGGGCTTGCAACCAATCGTTCTTGGTCAAACGAAGATGGGTCAACCGAAGAAAGAACTGATTTTCACAATATTGTTGCTTGGGCAAAGTTAGCAGAGATATGCGATCAGATTTTACAGATGGGAGACAAAGTCTATTTAGAAGGAAGAATTCAGACTAGAGATTGGAAAACTGAAGAAGGTGATGACAGAAGAATTACCGAAATTGTGCTTGATAGCATGATTAAGCTATCTTCGCCAAGAGGCTCATATGATGAAGGTGGCTCATCAGATCAAAAAAGCTCCTCAGGTTCTACCTCAACTGGTGATTCAAAGAAAGCCCAGCCAAACTCAAAATCTGATGACAAGAGTACAAAAAAGAAAAAAGAGGATGAAGTAGATGTTGAAGAAGTGGCCGACGACATCCCATTTTAGTTTGAAAAAATATTAGTAAATTAAAAAATAAACATTATGACTACAGATTTTTCGTATAAAGATCCAGATAAATTACGCGAGTATGTTACTTCACAGGGAAGAATTGTTCCTCGTTCAAAAACTGGTTTAAAAAAGAAGGACCAAAATAGATTAGCTCGAGAGATTGAGAGAGCTCGTCATTTGGCCTTAATCAATTACACTCAAACTTTGTAATTAACTTTTTTTTGTATTTGAGTTGTACTGATTGTTCTTGTTTGGTTTTTTTTGCTTGAAAAGCATAAGAACGTATTTATTCTGAT
>CAZQWI010000068.1:231-4470 GCA_964596995.1 uncultured Pseudomonadales bacterium | reverse complement strand
ACACCCTCCGTCAGGAGATGGTAGTAGTGGTAGTGGTTATTAACTGTTTTTGCATCTGTCACAAAATTATATCACGTCAAATAAAAAAGTGTTATACTTTTTTTTAGATATTAATCACAGGTTGTTATTAACCACTTATAACTATGCCAAAAACATCAGTTTTTTCTTGGATTAAACAAAACAAATTAACCACGGCCCTAATTGTGGCAGTAATTTTCCTACTAGCGAGATCAAGAACTCCTACTCCTTTTCTTGGTCAGACTAAGTATTCTTATGAAAATGAGATGGTTAACTATGATATGGCAGCTCAGATGCCAGCTCCCGCCAGCAGTTCAAGGTCATTTCTTGGTAACTTTGGCGCATCAGAAGAGTCAGTCGGCTCAGGCTATGACAGCGTAGATAGAAAAATTGTTACCGACACCTCTTTATCATTAAAAGTTGATGATGTTGGCTCAGTTCTAGATCAAATTAACAAGCTAGCCGTTAATCACCAGGGCTTTATGGTCAATCAAAACATTAGTCGACCTGAAGAAGGAGCCTCAGGACATATTTCTGTAAGAGTTCAAAGTGAAAAACTTGATGAGTTTTTAATCGCTGTTAGAAATCTAGGAGTTAAAGTTGTTTCAGAAAATGTTTCTGGCAGAGATATTACTGAGCAGTATACAAATATTGAAGAAAGACTTCGTGTCCTCAACACTACCAAAAGAAAGTTTGAGGAGATGCTTGGTAGCGCTTTTACTGTTAGTGACATGCTTGAAGTGCAGCGCGAGTTACTCAATCTGCAAACTCAGATCGATTCTCTTGAAGGTACCCGTCGTTATTTAGCCGAAAGCGCAGACTACAGCCTAGTTTCAGTTTATCTTGCCACCGATGAGATGGCCCTTCCTTATGCTCCAGCTGAAAGTTGGAGTGCAAAAGTTATCTTTAGACAAGCGGTTAGATCACTTGTCTTAACTGGTAGAGGCTTAGCCGAGCTAGGTATCTGGGCAGTAGTTTACAGTCCAATCTGGCTAGCAATACTAGGAATTGTGTTAGTAGTAAAAAAGAAGAAAAAAGAGAGACAGTATTAGATAACCAAGAGAACATATCCTATGACCGAACAAAAAATCGCTCCAGAAGTATTAGCCGCAGAAGCTAAAGAGCTTTTTGACTCAGCCGTAGAAATGTTACAGCAGATTGAAAGGTTTGACAAAGCCATCATCAAAGCACAACGCCTTGCTGAGGAAATTTCTATAGATATCAGATCTAAAGAATACAGAATCACGGATTTATCTGAACAACTGAATGGTTTACTAGCAGTTAGTTCTAATCTAAATCTGTATGATCATGAGGTATTAATAACTCACAGCTTATTATTAGCTCTCTATGACACTGAAAGAGATTTGCGTCTTGATTATCTCAAAACTCCTCCAAATGCACAAAAAGATGAACTACTTGCAAACAACCCAATCAGCATTCTACTTAAAAAAATTATTGGGCAACAAGAAAGAAAGCCAAGATTTGCTGATTTAAGCCTTGAGCAAATGGCTCTAATAATTAAATCTGTTAGGAGCAAAATAGAAAGCATTTATGAAGAATTACCACAACTTCAAAGAGAGATAGAAGAAGCTGAGACTCAACAAGTAGCTCTTCAAGACTCATTGCAAGAAATTCAAGATAATCGAGAAAAAGCTGTAGCAGAATATAGACGTTTAGTTGGAAAATTAAATAACCTAGAATCTCAGTTGTTTAGTTCTGAAACAGGATTGTCTCAACCTGAGTCTGATAGAGATCAGCAACAGCGCAGATATTTAGCTACTCTCAGTCAAAGAGTTAATTTATACCAACTAACCAGAGATGATGTAACACCAATAAATAATAATTATCTAACTGGGAGCTGTAGTCTCCACGCTGAAGATGGTCAGGTGTTGCTTAGCTACGCAACCATAAACACAGGTCTCCTTCAGCGAAGTGTAAAAGAAGATAACCAAGCCAACGTAATATCAGCTGCATTTGATCGAATTGTACCAGTTGGAGCACTCTTTCTACGTCCAGTTCCCAGATCAGATGGCCAAAAAGCTGTTATAAAATTAAAAGGACAACAGGACAAGGTAACTTATGGGCAAATTGATGATTGTGGAGTATTTTCTAGTTCAAGGTAAGAATTACAAAGAATGATTTAGACAAAGATAACTAAAACATTTAGGATAGCTAAGACTCTGACCACGGTAACTTAACAGGTAATAGAATATTATCCAAATCGTCTTTTTCGCCGTGAATCTTTGGATCATGCTGTTTTTTCCATATTTCAGAATCAAGATTGTACTGCTGATAGTAGTGCCAAAAGTACTCTAAAAAATTATCTTGCATACAAACCGCCATCGGCCACAACGGCTGAGTAGAAGGAACTGGAGATAGATTGTTTTTCTTTAATAGAAAATTCACAAAATTCATAATCAGAGAATGGTTTACTTTGGGAAAAGGATGGGCAGAAGCCCAAAATTGAATTACAGATCCAATTATTTTTACTTTTTGCTCTTCTGAAGCAAGTATCCCAATTTCCAACAAACCCAAAGAAGAACAAACCTCAGATAATAAGCGAGGTATTAAAGAAGATTCAGGATATATAATTGTTGATTGTTTTGAAAACATTACTGGAAGACAATCGCTGGATACTCTTTGAGAGTAAAAAACAACAAGTCCTGACTTCGATATGTCAATGATCGAACCAGCATACTGCAGCCATTTAATTATTTCTTGTTTAGTTAACGGAACCACACCACTCATAAAAATTTCTCGATTTTTTCTTTCATCGCGATACTTTCCAGGAGATACCTCATCAACTGGAGACATACCATTGTACGAAACCTCCCCCTTTCTCACTTTTCTTGGATTTTCTTTTCCCGTCATGGCAATCTCGTGAGCTTGAGAAAAAAAAGACATTAAAGAAGCCGTATCTTCTATACTTTCAGCTGAATAATTATCCTGAAAATATCCACGAACTTTTACCATGTTAATCTAAAAAAGATAATCATCCGGAGTTTTTGGTTCATAATGAGGATGGCGAAAAACTTCACTTCTTGGTAACAAAGACTCCAAGACTGCATCCACTTCTTCTTTATGTTCGTCTAGAAATCTTTGAATTTCTTTTGGCTTCGTTTCTAAAAGTTGTTCTTTAATCATCAGAATTTATATACAAAAAAAATAACTCTCTCTACCCTGCTCCACCTCCACCGCCTCCACCACCACCTCCGCCGCCTCCTGAAGAGCCACCAGAAGAACCCATGCCACTCGCTCCATAGCTTGAGCTACTTACCGACGACAGTGAGTTAATCGCTTGGCTAACTTCACCCAAGCTTGAAGAGATAGACGAGAAATCAATTGAACTAAAACCACCAGTCCCAAGGTTATTAGTTACACCCCAGTATGAGAAAGTGTTAATGGATGCCTCATCTAGTTGATCGAATTTTACTGGCATTTGAGAAAGAGCTTTTACAGAAACGCCCAATAATGTTCCATAAACCAAATATTTTTCCCAAATGATAATCGAGTCAATTGAGTAATCTTTTGTTTTTTTGTAATGTTTTAAATGATTTTTAAAAGCCTTCCAGTTAGCAGTTTCTAAAGCTCCTTTGTCAGTTCTCTTTAAAACTTTGGTGCTGGTAATACTCAGCACTACAAAACTTAATCCAAACAAAATGTAGCTAGCAATTGCATTGATTGAGTGAATGGCATCAAACTGAGAGCTTGATTGAGTTTTTGTGATTATTACTCCAGCCAAAAAGAAGCTGCCAATCATCGAGATCGCAAAAATCCACCACTTTTTCTTACTTAATTTATCAAATGCTTCTCGATCGAAGTAACCTTGATTCAAGTTAAGTTGTTGTGCAGACTCCGATAAACCCTTAAAAAATGCTTGAGCAACAGCGCTGTGCGATCGACAGTAACTAGTTAACTCATTAAACCAAACAGTTTCCTTCCCCTTACCAACTCTCTCAAAGATAAAATTAAACACTTTCGTTTGAATTCTATCTAAGTTATGAGCCTTGAGTTGATACTCGTCGCTTACTTTCTGCAATCCGTATCGATATTTTTTGAACAAAAAGCCTTCTTTTTGGTCGCTTCTAATAATCTTGGCTTTTTTTGCTTGAACTAAAGATAAAACTAATGAGGTGAAAGCTGACGGTCCAAGATGTTTGCTTCCAGACATCAATTGCATTACTTGAGCTGGGTTGAGATTGCTTGGAGGCTCCCATACCC
>CAZQWI010000068.1:0-221 GCA_964596995.1 uncultured Pseudomonadales bacterium | reverse complement strand
TTTACCAAAACCATACTTTACATAATTAGAAATTTCACAAAAAATAAAATAAAGTAACCCCAGATTAAAAACAGCTAGCAAAGCTGACAGTCCCAAAAACGCATACCCCAGCATCTGTGTTTGACGAATAGAACCTCTTTCCTGTTCTAAGATTTTTTCTTTATTCAAGGTTCCAACAACTGAATTAGTAAATGTTTGATGTGGAAACAATACCCTGCCTT
>CAZQWI010000067.1:1980-4516 GCA_964596995.1 uncultured Pseudomonadales bacterium | reverse complement strand
ACTGGATCAGAAACTGTTTTCTTGCTGAGATTGATGATATCGGATAACTCATCTTCAAGATCTGAATCAAGCTCATCCTTATCCTCCACCGACATAAAAACATCAATGCCATCATCAAGAATTAAATCAAAAAACTCATCAACCGCCTCAAGATGTTTTTCTGGGCGCGAAAAAACTTCAAGCACTTCGTCTTGAGTGACGAAACCTTGTTGCTTGGAACGTTCGATCAGTTCCTTGACTTTTTCTTGGAGTTTATTGGTTAGTTTGGAAATTGAACTCATGGTGAAAACAATGTCGGTTATTATAGATGATAAAAGGGTAAAATTCAATTGCTTAATAAATTCGCTAATTTATATTTAGTTAATAAGAAAACTCACTGGGTATAATCAGAATGACTATTTTTACCAGAGCTTTGCAGTTTTACCTAAAGTGAAGCCCCTCAATTAAATTTGGATCTGACTCGATTTGTATCTCTTCATCAGTTAAGTTATAACGCTTAACTTTGTAACCAGATTGATATTCCCACGACTCATCCGCCACTCGATCTATTTTTACCTGTTCTTTTTGCCAAAAGTCTTCGTTGGCAAACGGGTTTTTATAATTATTTTTGCCAATGATTAAATAGGTAACTGAAGCTTTTTGATTGAGTTGTGTTTTTCTGGATAGGTTTTTTGAGTAGTAACTCATCGCATACTTTGCTTGATATCCAAACTGGTCAGTGGTAAACACATAGTAGCCAAAATCCTGATCGGTATTTTCATAAATATCATTCGCAAGTTTAGAATAAAAACTCCAATTAATTTCATAAGCTGTTACATTGCTGGCTAGATAATGAGAAACATTCTTGACTCCCAAAAAAAAGTTAAAACCAATTATCAGTGAGATTAGAATTATTCCAATCTGTTTTTTTAAGTTCAACAGCGTATATGTTAGCCACAAACAAATTACTGGTAACAAACTTTCGCAGTAGTATCCTTGAATCTCACCTCTAAATGGAATCGTAACCACCCAATAACCGACCATTATTAACACAGAAATAAACCAAAGAGATTGGATCTTGCGATTATCAGCTTTTTTATTTTTAAAACCAGTAAAGCCAAGCACAACAAAAAACAAAACAGCGGTAATCACTTGCAGAATTTTTGAGATCTTGATGGTTGAAAAACAATCGATTATGGCCCACCACCGATGTTCTGCGTACTTTAGCATGGTCCAGTCGTCGTTGGTATCTCTCTCTGAAAAATACCTAATCACCGATCTGGATTGCAAAAAATCATGTCTCAGATCAAAAAGAATAAACGTACTTAGCGCAATAAAAATTGAGAAAAGAGCTAGTAAGTGTGAGTATTTCTTTCCTCTGATAATTTTATAAACCAAGTGTGTTCCAAAAATTATCAGCATTGGACCTCCAAATGCCATTTGAAACTGGATCATAAAACCCAACACCAACATCGCTGCTGACAGTTGCCACCATTTATAATTCTGAAGATAAGAAAATACAAAATAGAGCAGTGGCACAGAAAGAAAAAAACTTGGACTCTGTTGACCAAGTGCCATCGACATAAACATTGAAAGAGAGCTAAGTAAGGTCGTTGAAACAAGAGCCACTTGACTACCCAGCATTTTTTTACTCAAAAAATAATAGATAGCCAAACCAAAAAGATACAAAATAAGCCAAAAAACGCCAATAACTGCGGGGTTGCCACCACTTAAATAAAACACAGGAAGATTTAAATAGTACCAAGCAGGTCCATGAAAAACTCCGCTAATACCACCACTTTTTGGACCGATGAGAGTTAGCTTTTTATCTTCAATTAGTTCTTCCATCACCAAGAAATCTCTGGCAATGTCAGTGTGAAACACTATGTCGCCTCTGAAAATATGAACCAGATTAAGCATTAATGTTCCGATCAAGACCATCCAACAAAAGGAATTGAAGATACGTGAAAGTATATTTTCAGTTTGCATTTAGCCGGCTATAAATTCAAGAAATTAGCGTACTCATCTGCCATCGGTACAGAAAAATCATCTTTAACATCTTGTAAGATTTCAGGCCAAGTTGGCAATCCTTCTGGCAAATCTCCATTTAGGTGAGTAATTGCATACACATACTTTGAGTTTCTCATTAACTCTTCTTTACCAATTAACTCAATCTCATCAAGCTGAGCGTATGTATTAACAGGGATTAACTCGATTATCCAAACCATACTTTCTTCATCAGCACAGGCCCATGGGTCTTGAGGTTCAGTATTCAAACTGGCTCCTTGATCTAGACTAAAACAATAAGCATAACTTAAAACGTCAGACTCAGATCCATCCATTGATTCAAGACGACGTTGCTTAATTAATCGGTACACCGGATCATCAAGATAATAGCTAAAACTATTCTCCTTATCAGACGTGTTGGCCACATAGTCTTTACCCGGCTTACTTCCTGGTTCCTGAGTCGTTGTTTTTTCTTCGGTATTTACTGATATGTCATTAGCTTCTTTGCTAGTTTTAAATGCTACTGTCTGGATACCCACCACCTCATCAT
>CAZQWI010000067.1:0-1970 GCA_964596995.1 uncultured Pseudomonadales bacterium | reverse complement strand
TATCAAATAGAAATTACTAAAGTTACTAATGATCAAAACTATAAAAATAGTTGTCCTCACCCATAATCTCTGGGTCTATCTGAGCTTCAAAGGATGGTTCTCTTGCTAAGAGCTCACTAATTTCCTTAAGAGATTGAAGTTGATAAAAATCTTGTGGTTGATAATCAAGATATAGCCCCTCATCAGTATTAAGATCAAAATTAAAATGCTGCCTTGCCACAAACTCACCATCCTGAAAAACAAAAATTTCATCAAGATAGATATACTTCCATGATTCAAGTTTTTGTCCATCTTGCTGAGCTATCGTAAAAGTTTGCGGAAGACCAAAATTATCAATCACCCTCTGCTGATTTTCACTATAACTCACTCCTGAATCTTGAAAATTAATGATATTGCTAACTTTTTGCCAGTTTTTGCCTAACCAAAAAAGAGTGGCTCCTAAACCAATAATCAACAAGCCAATAAATATTTTCTTAAACCAACCTGTTTTTTTGACCATATCGTTACCCTTGATTTCCTGAGGATCATTACTTTGCACATTCTCGGCACTATTCTCTAACAATGCTTGTTTCTCAACCACTTCTCTTTGAGTTTTTTTATTTTTATCTGCCATATTATTTTTGTTTTTAAATTTATTGCTAATAGTAAAAACCATATAATTACTGACTCCTCACTAAGACTTGTTTTCCATAAGCATCGGTATTTTCACTTGATTCTCCTTGAAACTCAACAAATACTTTAGTAGAAATCAAGGAATCACCCTCAAGCTTATAGGTAACCTCAATGAGTAAAGTGTCATATATTGCTACAGTCTTTATATGATCATCATCAACTTGTTCCCATGAATAATCCACATCACCCCCTAAAGGTTTATCTTCTCTATCCAAAACCCCTCCTTCTTTAAAATACAAAACTTTTTTCACTGGGTTACCACTTGCATCAGTTCCATTTAAAGCACCGGCCTCAAACTCAAATTTTTTGTCTGTTCCTACCCAAGTTCCAATAACTGAGTTATCTTTTTTAGGCTCTGTTACTTCAGAATCTGTCTCGGGCTGATCAACATCATCAGCTGTGTTTTTTGCTTCTCCGGTTTGAGTATTATCATTTCCTTTTACTTGAGCTTGAGCAATTAGCTGTTGAGTTAACTCAGGACTATTATCAATAACTTCAGCAACTTGTTGGTCAATTTCACTGGAGTCGGTATTACCAGGAGCCTCTTGCTGATACCAACTTTGCATACGCTGCATATCCTTATTCAAAGCTTGAGTTTGACGTGTTAGTTCTCGAGCCTGTAAGATTAAGATCTGAAGATCTAACTCATCACCAGCCTGAGCAGCAGCGCTCCAATCTTGCATAGCGATGTTATCCAATGTGCCCTGCAAGCCATTGTTTCCAATCACTTGATCTGCCATTGAGTCGCCAACTCCAACTAAATTTTGTGCAACTTTTCCAATCCCAGCAGCACTAGCTGCCTTACCTGTTACCAATCCTTTAACAAAACCTAAGCCTTCTCTTTTGACAGAGTTGGTAAAAGCCTGATTATTCAGCTCATTCATCTTGCTATTCACTCGACCCAACTTATCCGCTGTAGTCAACATCTCTTGTTGTTTAGTTCCAGACTCAGAGTTCGCTTTTTGACGCAAAAGCTGCTCAGTTGCCTTCATGTTATTCAAAGAGTCACTAATCATCTGCTTGTCGTAATACGACCCCGCCATATTGGCGCTAGTATTAACTGCACCAAAAATACTAACCGTTGTAGCAATAAGTGCTAAAGTTCCAGTAATAATCATATGATTGGAATAATTTGTAATAAAAATATTAACCACCAAATGAGCTAGCCTTAAGTATGACAAAAAAGAAGAAATAACACTAGGGTAAAAATAAAAGATTTTTATTTGGTGATTGGCCAATCAAGCGTATGGGTAAGAATAACTGGTTTGCTTTTACCAACAACCACCATTACCTCAAAC
>CAZQWI010000066.1:1381-4565 GCA_964596995.1 uncultured Pseudomonadales bacterium | reverse complement strand
CCATCGCCTTTTTGGTAGCTTGGATACGCTCTTGTTGGTCCCCTTTTCCCAAATCAACTAACTCATCCATCCTGCCCAACACTTCTTTTTCGTGCTGAACACCCTTTTCCCAGAGCATTTCTACAAATGGATTTGTTTCTTTGAGTTTTTCTTGTTGAGGACCGTAGATATCACGCCATACACGATGAGGACACTGGATGTAGTTGTATAAATCAGATGCAGTTAGGTGTCCTTTATGTTTCATTCATTATTTCAAGAATTTTATTAGCCAATTCTCTTTTTTCAATCAAATACTTGGCATATTTTGATTTGTCTGGACTATTGAGGCTGACCGTAAAAACTCTATGACCTGGCTTTTTATTTTCATTATGAGTGAGTTTCAAAAACTCAGATGCTGGAACACAAAAAACATGCTCGTGAATGTCGCCGTCAGTCAGATCGAAGTATACAAAGACCATCAACATTCTTCTTTTATTGACGATTTTGTCCTCTTTGACACTGCACACAAAACGATCTGAGCCATTACCAAAGGTTGATTTGACCTGAACATACGCAACATCGAGATCACCTCTTTTTTTGACAATAATATCTATGCCTTCATCATCACTAATTGGACGGTAACAAGAAAGACCCTCATCACCATACAAAGTGATCAATTCTGCCACTCTGGCTTCGGCAATATCTCCTTTTTGCTTAGTGTTGAGGTCAGAGGTAATTCGGTGTTTAGCACCAGTAATCTTGGCTTTTACTTCTGAAACAGCCACTTTGGGCACACCGGCTTGATTGAGACCATAGAAACCTGGCTCACTTCGATAGAACAGCGAATCTTCACCATTCTTTTTTATATCTGTGGCAATCTTGGCATTCATGGTTGCCCATGGCGTAGATCCTTCCGTTTGAAGACCTTGCTCTATGGCTTTTTGAGTGATTTCTTTGTAATGAAGAGGCTGACCTGATTGTTCAAGAATGTGTTGTGCTGATTGGAGGAATGTATTCACGACTGAACCTTTCTGAATGACCACTTTCCCCTATTGTGCATGTAATCCCCAACTTGATTCTTTTCAAACACTATTTGATCCGTCACAAACTTACGCCCATGAATATCAGAATAAGCAATCTTCATGAACAACTCGTCTTTTTCTGAAAGTTGCTGAATCTTTTGAGCAATTGCTGTTTTTTTATCTGGCAATACACCTGAGTCAATAACTTTGACTTCTAACTTTGATGAATCAGTCGGTGAAAAAGTATGCATTGTGAAATTACCATCCACAACCACTCCCTCCAAGTAAACATAAACATCTTTTGCGATACCCTTACCCACATTCAATAACTCAAGCCTAACACCACCGTCTTTGTGTAGCTTTGGTCCTGGATTCAAGAACACAATTGGCATGTCCTGGTCCATTTGGAGTTCTTGAGCGTTCTTTTCTTGCTTGTTTGCCTGCTTTATTCCAACCACGGAAGCGGACAAGGCAACAATGACTGCCAAAAGAGTTCCAATAGCTTCTAAAGCTGTCCAGTAAATTTCAGATGATAAAAAATCAAGATTCATAAGTAGATAAGTCGACTATTTAGCTTTCGTCCATATTATACGACCTAATTCGTCCCTCTTTGTTATCTTTCGTGCTTTTCTTGGTTTGGGAAGCTTGATCGTAAACTCGAAGGGAATCCCATGTCTATTAGCTACCCCTCTATTGCGACTGATAGGTGGTTGCTTGACATATGTTTTGTCTTCTTTCTGCCTGGTGTCTAGTTGTGGAGTTGCATCCACACCATCCCGACTTTGAGTGATGACATAGTCAACAGATTTTATCATGAAAAGCAATTTTTACTGGTTACAAAAAATCATGGTCAATCATTACTTTCTTGATCATCCCCAACCGCTTAAATAACTCCAAAGAAGGCGGAGTGTGTTGATGTTTGTCTAACTCGCTCAATTTAACCCAATTTAATTTACTAATATCATCGCCTGGTTTAATCTGAAGATTTTCTGAATCCTCTTGGATCCTCACTTCAAAAACAAAAAACCTCATCTTTGCCAACACCTGTTCTCCAGTTGACAAAGTTTTTTGATGCTCTCCCCTCCCCTTGTCATCAATGAGATTAATTGTGGCCGTTATTTTTTGTAAATCTAGGCCGGTCTCCTCTTTAATCTCACGAATCAAGGCCTGCCTAGTTGTTTCGTTATTTTTCACCCCACCTCCGGGCAAATGCCAGCAATCTGGATAAACTCCACCTGCTGTTTTTTTGCCCAGCAATAATTTTTGATCAGTTGAAATAATTATACCTACTGCAATGATGCGGTTGATTTGTCTGAGTTTATCTTTCATATCTTCAAATCTTTATGAGTTCTTTAAAAATTATTTCTAGCGCTTTGGTAATGTCTGGTCCTTTTTCGTGACAGAGAGCTAAAGCTTCTTTTTTGGTCTTCCATCCCCAACTATGAAACTCTTTCTTCATTAACTCTTCGTTTGGTTGGAAACTGTTTTTATCAACACTCAAAAAAAACCATAAATCATAGTGAGTTTTGCAGGTTTGAGCTGGGTCAGTGATATGGGTGATGGTAATTAGGCGTTGTTTGCAAATAATTGGATGATTCGCCTGATCTCCCCATTCTTCCAACATCTCCCTTTTTATAGTTTTAAGTGGAGGCTCACCTTGATCAAGATGACCACCATTAAATAACCACCTGTTACCTTTTTTATGATGTCCTAAAAAAACTTGTTGGCAAACTGGATCAAAAGGAGCAAAAAATGCACAGAAATGACTTGAGGGATTTTCATCGCGAGTGAGTTTTCCTTGAGATAAACGCTGCAAAAATTGATCTTTTAAGTAAAATGGATCTGAGGCAGAAAAAATAATTTTTTTAATACCATCAGCTTGATGATCTTTCATAGCTGATACTTAAACTGTTTTTTAATATCTGCTTAAAGCCCTAACTCAGCTGTCAAGTGATCGATAATTGGCGTTGAGCCAACAACACACTCCTTTTGGCTAGCATCATATAAAAACGGAACTCCAATTCTGTCAATCCCGCAGTTTTGTGCTGCTAGCTTCATTTGCTCTGAAAATTGCTGATTGTTGTAGACTTCTTTTCTAGTTATATCTAAACGAGAGTCAACACCCGCTTCATCCATCCAGTCCATCACAACATGACAGTGGGGACAAGTTTCTCCGTAAAATA
>CAZQWI010000066.1:0-1371 GCA_964596995.1 uncultured Pseudomonadales bacterium | reverse complement strand
TCCTTTTTTTCCTCAATAACTTCAGCGCCAAGAACTGCGGCGTCAGTTGCTTCGGGTGTAATTTCATTTTCAATATTTTTTTCATCCAATACTAGTTCTTCTTGATTCACATTGACATCATCTTTAACCTTAAGCTTATTGTTTTGGTAGCCATAAGCAGCCACCACCACAATTAATAAAGCTACTCCAATTACAAGAATATATAGCTGTTGTTTCTTTAACATATTTTTTGATTTTTAATAATGTTGCATACTGTACAACATTAGTCATTAGAAATCAAAGCTATTTTGCTTTTGCAGTATATCTACACTATCTGTTTTGTTTTTATTGTTACAGACAACAAAATCAGATATAATTAAACTTAGTTTAAATACTTATTATTATCCGTCAGTTTTATCTAGAAGAAACAAAATTAATCGCTTGAATAATATGTCAACAGAAAACCAAACTTCAACTTCCAAAAAGTTATCCTGGAATATAACCGACTTTTTTAAACAATCAACTCAACTGCTGAAACGAAATCCAAAATTATTGCTTTTAAGTGTGGTTTTTTTGGTGTTAGCCGGTTCAAGTAGTTCAAGTTCAAACTTTAATAGTGGTGGTTCTTCTAGTTCTCCAGATCCAGATGAGTCTTCAGAAATAAACGAGGTCATTTTGGATGATCAAGAGGATAAATTTGAGTCCTTAATCGAGGAAGAGCTAATATCAACGGTTGATGAAGACGTCAAGAATGAAATTGATAGTTCTACTGAACTATTTAAGAAAATGGGAATCGAAAGTGATCCAAAAGTAATCAATGACCTTTACTCAAAATCGTCGATTGTACTTAATAACATCGGCAAGGCATTTACTGACGGCATCAAGCGCCTTTCTCCTTGGATGAAGATCTCTTTTCCTATAGAAATTGTTTTGCTTGGTATTACTATGATTTTATTTTCATATTTAGTTGGAATCTGGGCTAGACTCGCCATGATGTGTGGCACTCATCAAGCAATTGTCATTGACAACAATAACTGGAAACTATCAGTTGTTACCAAAGAGTCGGCAAAAAGAGTTAAGCCGATGGTGTGGATGTTAATTATTCCAACCTTAAAAATTTTTCTTTGGATGATTGCGTTTTTTGGAAGTATTGGTATTTTTGCCTCTGGAATTGCGCTTACTTTTGATAAGAAAATATATGGGTTGTTATTTGTCGGTCTTGGAATCGCTCTCTTTATCTTCTCACTAAAAAAAGTAATTAGAACCACAGTCGCTCAGATTCTTGGATACTGGACTATTGCTTTAAAAGATCCTCAATCAGCCAAAGAAAGCTATGGTCAGGCTTTTGAACTGGCCGGCAACAAAGGCACAACAGGAAAACTACTCAGTCTT
>CAZQWI010000065.1:0-4579 GCA_964596995.1 uncultured Pseudomonadales bacterium | reverse complement strand
TAATTATAAAACATAAAAAAAGATAGTAATTATATTTACTAACTATTGCCGGATGGTACTAATAAAGAGTTTGAGAAAGGAAAAGTAAAAAGATGGGGAATCTAATATTAGATTTTCTTGTAAAGTGTAACGCTCGTATTCATTATGATGATAAATGGTTAGTAACTGATAAAGATGGTACTACTTATGAATTTACCGTTTATCAGCAACAATATAGAAAGCGTCAACCTATTACGCTTTACGAGGGTTCAGACCTAGAAGAAGCATTACGTATCCTTGAATAGTCCTTTATCCAGTAGAGAAAGGAGAGAATAAGATGAAACTTAATGAACTAAAGGAAATAATCCCCATTCCAGATGATATAGAAGTCAATCATATGCAAGCTATTGAAAACTATTTCTTTCATAACCTCAAAGTAGCTAACTACCGTACAAAAGCTATAGATTTTTGTATTGAAAAGAAATTATCTATATTAACTACTGCGAATAATGGCTATGAACTTCTGAAAAGATTTGTCTATGTTAAATGCCCTAAATGTAATTCGAGCATGGAAGGTACAACCGGCGGCGGGAATGGCGATTGCGAAACTATTACCTATATTTGCGAATGCGGAAACAAAGCAAACTTAACCATTCCGGTAGATTCAGGACTGTCAATAGAATTTAAACAATAACACCCGTCAATCAGTCCAGTAGAGAGGGGTGTAATAGCCCCTCTCTAAAAAATAATCTTAAATAAGGAATAACAACATGATAACTGCAATCATCGTAATTACTCTGGCTTTTATATGGTTAACCTTTGAGACTAAATGCTTTACTATTAGGTTGACAGGTAAAACACTTTTAAATGAAGTTGATACCTGGACACCTTATTATAAAGAACTTTTGGCAAGAGATAACAAACCACGCTCAACGGCTCGGACTATGGCAGAATGGGATATCTATAATAAACAACACGCAGAGGAAATTGAGGCAGAACGATTAGAGCATGAGCGTGAATATGAACAAATAAAAACATACCGTGAAAGTCACGAATGTAATATATGCCATAAAACATTTGAAAATGCCGTTGTAGAAACTAAAACATTTACCTATGGTAATTCAACTTGCCATGTAAAAGGTTGCCCCGATTGCGTAGAAAAATACCGCAAGGATATAGAAAAAAGCCAGACTGAAAAAATTCGGCAACCTAGTGTCAAAAATTCACAGTTACCGTTATTTGAATATAAACATAATCAACGTATCGGCTCTCATGCGGAATGGACACGCTGGAATCACGAAACACAAGAGCTTGAATATTCAGATAAATACATAAATGGATATTCAAAACGTATCGTTGACGAGTACGAAACAGTCTATCACAATTGTCTGGTATCTAAAGAATGGCTTAAGGCTCATGAGAACTTTGAAATGCCAGAACCTACGATAGAAATTACTATCAATGACAAAACTTTACCTGTAAACGGAAATTATCGTAAAGGGCTGATACCAGGATTTATGGAACAATATACAGAACGTGTACGTGCTGGAAAAAAGACTATGACTATAGTTAAGGGTGGATATGTACAACAAATAGACAAAGGTCTTTACGTAGCTGTCAACGGCGAAATAGTAAATGGGGAATATAGATACTTTTAAAAGGGTTTGATATGATACGTTACTTAAAACCTAAAGAATTTAAACGCTTACATGGTAATGTTCGTGGAATCCATTATCTAAACGATAACGGGCAGCATATAATTGAAGTACCTTATCACGTTAGTACAATGACCAAATTACATGAATTAGCACACCAATTTAACAACGACAACGGCAACTGTAATATAACAATAGACCGACTTTTTGACAAAGAACTCCAGGCTGAAATATATGCTTATAAGGCTATGAACCGTAAACTTAATATATCGGTTGCAATCCCTGCCGTAAATTCTTTAACTGATTTATTACCTAACTATTCTAACTACATTTTCAACATAACACTAAACAAAATGAACCAATACTGTATACCATACTCACGGCAAGAAAAAAGCAACCTGTGGAACGCCATAATAAGCGATTGTAAAAAAGTAAAACAGAAAAGGAATAGTTTATGAACTATGCACGTAATATCCGCAAACTTAAAGAGCTACAAGGCCATAGAATAGCCCAATATGAAAAGGCTCTGGACGGTGTAATTTCCGGCGATATGCCTCCAGAATACATGGCAAAGCGTTGGGAGAAACTTAAGCCTGTTAAACCCAAACACTAATTCTTTATGTTTTCTTTATAAAATCTTTATGATAAAGTGTTGCAATAAGAGCGTAAATGGGATATAGTATTAATATAAATATATGGAGGCAAAAGGAATGAATAATATATATAGTAATGAAATGGATGGCTTATTTAAAGATGATTTTGACGATGATTACTACGAGAAGATAGAACGTATTAAAAATGACCCTAAACGCCATGCTTACGCTAAGTCTATTATTGGCAAATACTGCGTATGCAATTCTGAAAAATACTCGCCATTTCTTACAAACCTATTTTGTAAGGTTGTTCGGCAAGGTGATTATAGATACGGCGGAAATCCTGGGCAAGTGCATATCATAGTCTATCAAAATAACGAAGGATTCGACTTTAAGAAATGGTGGCTTATTCCTAGCCGTGAATGGCTGGAGTGTATTGATTCTAGCCACCTGACAATAACAGATAAAAGACCTACCGTAAGCCAGAGGTTAAAAAGTATCATTCGCAATATTATTCGGATTGCCACATCGTCTGTAGAAGTTGATTATCACTACACAAAAAATAAAGGTTTCTTTAAAGATACTAATATGCACCATTACTTGACACCTGAAATGTCACTTTTGATGGCAATATCAGACACTGTAAAGGCGTTTAAATATGGCATAAAAAGAAACTATACCGTATGGTGAGGAGCCAACCATCACTTAAATAAATAAGAAAATAAAGTGAGGGGAATATGACAAAGCAAGAAAAAATAGAATATCTCGCATATAAATTACTTGAATGGAGTGGAGTTTGCCAAGACAGAACAGAATTCAGGAAATTACTACCGTCTCAAATAAATAACGCAACAAAAGAGGCAGAATCAATACTTAATAAAATCTCGTAACATCATTACGACTTTAAGAGGTGAGAGGGATGGCTAGAAGTGTAAAAGCTATTGCCAAGTGGATAAATGAAAATACTAACAATAAAGCTAAATTAGAAAAATCATATACAAATACAGATAGAACCCCTAGAGGTTATAGATATATTACTCATGTAGGTAAAGGTAGAAACGGTTTTAGGTTAATTGTAACTAATAAAGATGATAAACTAATTTATAAACATGACACATCTGAGACATATCGTTCAAATAAAGAGATTGAGGATTGGATTGAAGAAGGAATGAGAGATACAACGGGTGGATTTGGTACTTATTCACACGCTTAACAATCACTTAAATAAATAAGGAAATAAAGTGAGGGGAATATAATTTATGTAGTTAAAATATTGGAGGTTAGTATGAATATAAAGGATTTACAAAGGGGGAGAAAAGATGGTTTACGAATCAAAGGAACAGCTAAAGGAAAAAGCCAGGACTTTAATAATACACGCCTTGCAGGAAGCAGAAATGAGGCAAGGTTGTACCAGCTATGGGGCATACGCAGATATCTTACTAAAGCAACTAGAGCCTATCGTTTTTAAGTACGCACCTTTATCTGAAAGTATTCAATGGGCATTAAATTCCGGCGATGGTACTTATCGCCCGTAAACTAGCCCCAACCAATAGGAGGAAAGATGAACTATACAAAAGGCGAATGGAAAGTAGAAGTACTGCAAAGCGATACTCATGTAGAAAGTGAGCATGAAACTATTTGCACTAATTGCTCAAATGAGAATGCTCAACTAATATCCGCAGCCCCCAATATGTTTAATGAACTTAATGCGTCTACCTTGGAGCTTGAACTTTTGGCAGGGCATTACATACTTGACCCCGATGTTAAAAGAGCAATATTACTTCGTGTAAAAGCTAATAAAATAGCTCTCAATAAAGCGCAAGGAAATTCTCAATAGAGGCAGAAGCTCCTCTACCGGATAAGGAGAGAAATGTTAAAACCACCTAAAAATTTAAGGAATATTGAACCAAAACATTGTTGTGCAACCTGTAAATATGGTGGCTTTAATGATGGATGTTTTAAATGCCAACGCCCTTTATCTATCGGTTTAGATAGCGGTGATAGTCCATTAGCATACGAACGTACTTGTGACAGATGGAAGGCAAAAAGTTAACTCTAGCCAATAAGGAGAGCATATGAAACAGGAACAGCAGGTAAAAGAACTTAGCGAGGAAATAGCCGAGGCAACAGCTAAAGGTGCTTATACCTCTAAAGAACTTGCCCAACATCTCATCTCAAAGGGCTGGAGGAAAGCCGGGGAACTGACGGTAATAAGCGACGAGGAACTAAGGAAAGTTATACCTGTTGGGTATCACTATCTTTTAGACTACAAAATTGAAATACAGGAAATACTAACAGCCCAGCGTGACCACGATAGGGAGGCTTAACAATGGATAAAGATGTAAAAGAACT
>CAZQWI010000064.1:0-4686 GCA_964596995.1 uncultured Pseudomonadales bacterium | reverse complement strand
ACCCATGCAATATGCTGGGATACAAAAAAGTCTCAAATGTCCGTGACCTATACAAATTATTGACATTTATACACACCTATTATATACTTTTCCATTGTTTTATATATTTATAAGAATTTAAAAGAGATGCCAGGAAAATTAGAAACAGTATCATCGCCACAAACTTCTTATTTTGTAGAAGTGGCTAATAACCTTAATCAAGCAGCAATAAAAGCTTTAGAGGGTGGTGATAGATATTTATCTCAAGTTTTTTTAGTTCTTCTTTCGCTAATTTTGCTTGTTTTTCCTGGATGTATTTCTGAATCTACTCAAGCTCCCCCAACTCAACAAGCACCAACAGTTGAAGCGACTCTAACTCCATGGGCTAGAGTTGGCAAGAGACTATCTCCAGCAGAATTAGAGATATGGAATGAGTTTGCAAAAGAGTATTTATGCTCAGACAATAACTCAGTTGAATGGAGTTTTGGAACTATTGAAGGTTTCTCCTTTACTCTAATTAGGCAAGTTGATGCTCTAACAAAATACGAAATTCGCTATGATGGCTTAGATAACATAGTCCAATTCGGAGATCAACCAATAGAAAATACTTCTATAGTAGTTAGCTACTCTGAGCATTACTATGACCTTTATACAGAACTTCTTAGTATTTTAAACTTGACCACACAACAAATGTTGGATATTAGAAATACATCAGGATTAAGTGGATTTAGAGATGCAATTAGACAAAAACTAGCTGAAAATAAACAATTCAGTGACGAAGAACTTAACAGACAAGCAAATGAATTCTCCCTTTGTTTGGCATATTATTTTTCAACCTCAGATGATACCACTGTAAACAGAAGATATATAGAAGCCATACTTAGTCAACTTAGGCAATAACCTTCATTTTTTCTTCTTTATTGTCATTTTTTTATATTCCTGCTACCATAGATAATCAGCGATTATCATACAAAGTATTCATAAAAATATGACAAAGATGATCAACAAAGCCATTATCACCGCAGCAGGTTTTGGTTCCAGATTCTTGCCAATCACCAAAACATTTCCTAAAGAAATGCTGCCCATTATCGATAAACCAATTATTCAATATTTAGTTGAGGAGTGTGCAGAAGCAGGAATTGAAGAGGTAATCATAATTGCCTCTCCCTCAGAAGTAAGTAAGTTTGAGGATTATTTTTACGGCAGAGCTACCTCAATCAGAACACTAATGATTAGACAAGAAAAACTTGACCGCTGGGATAAAGTTGAGCAGGTTTTTCATTTACCAAAAATAACAGTGGTTCCTCAAGATGAGAGTTTGCCCTATGGAAACGGTAGACCCATTATTACCGTCAAGGATCTAGTCATGGATGGTCCATTTGTGGTGATGTGGGGAGATGATCTAGTTTTAAGTAAGGTTAGTGCAGTTAAACAGATGATTGATGATTTTGAAAATAATCCTTGCGATGGTTTGCTAGCTGTTCAAGAAGTACCCCACCATGAGGTAGATCGCTATGGAATCATCAAAATTAAGGAGGGAACCAAAGACCAGGTTGAAACAGTGATCGAAAAACCACCGATCGACAAAGCTCCATCGAACATGGTTTCTTACGGAAGATACATTCTAACTCCAGAAATATTTGATTATCTCACCGCCGATGCTACCGGTCTTGATGGAGAAGTTTGGTTGCAGGATGCAAATGACAAAGTAGCCAAAAAAGGCGTCGTTCGTTACAAGGTGATTGATGGTGAGTGGATGACAACTGGCGATCCTTTGCGATACATGAAGGCACATTTAAAGTTTATGTTAGCCCATGATAAGTACGGACCGGAGCTAAAAGAGTTTGTTACCTCAATATAGTAACTAAAGTTTTTCTTGATTCCAAAATACAAAAAATCCCCGGTTAAACCGGGGATTTTTACATTTACAACGTAATGTTGCAAAGAGTTGATTGAATCAACTTAGTTGTTTCGATCGTAGCCACCTCGATTGTAGCCACCTTGTGAACGATTAAACGTTCTAGGTGCTCTGGGGCGAGCGATGTTTACAACAAGCTCGCGATCCTCGAGGGAACTGCCGTTCAAAGCGTCAATGGCTGCCTGAGCTGCTTCTGCTGAAGCGAACTCGACAAAACCAAAGCCCTTTGATCGACCTGTGTGAGGATCGGTAATCACCTTACAATAGGTGATTTCTCCGAAATCCTGACACATCTCTCGCAACTGATCTTCAGTAACGCTATAAGGTAAATTACCTACATAGACCTTACTAAGATTCTTCTCGTCTTGGGAAGATTGCATAGTGCCTTTTTTCTAGTTGGCTGATCACCCAACCTTTGTAAATAACCACTTAGACAGAAAACTTAGAAACCTAAGGCACTGTCAGCAGATCAGACCATACATTATATCAGAGATATCCACGATACATAGTGGGAGTTTAATTTAACCAATAAATCACCATTTTCCAGATGCCCCACCTCCACCCGAGCGCCCACCACCAAATGAGAATGAGCTAGATGATGAAGATTTAGAACCTGAAGAGAAAGAGCTTGGCTTAAATGACGATCTTCTATTGGAAGAGGTTGAATAAGAAGATGATAGGGCGTATTTGGACACAGAAAAGATTAATAAGCCAACTACTCCAAAAAAAAGTGCTATTGTTAACAACACAAACCATATTGGGATATCTTCCTGAGATGAGGGTAAAATTTCTTCTGGACTCGCAATTTGAGTGAGAATCTGGTCAACTCCGGTTTCTACTGCAGAATCATAATCCTCATTTTGCAAATGTGGAACAATATCTTGGCGGATAATTCTGCCAGCCATTCCATCAGGCAAAGAGCCTTCAACACCATAGCCTGTGTGAATACGAATCTCACGATCTTCAATCGCAAGTAGTAGCAGCGCCCCGTTATCCTCACCTTTTTTGCCAATCTCCCACTCGTCACAATAGGCCAGTGCAACAGACTCAATCGGCTGATCCTCAAGCGAGCTGAGTGTTACCACTGCCAACTCTACACCATTTTGTCTACTGGCTTCTTGCTGCAATTTTTTTTCAAGTTGAGATTCAGTTTCTGCTGATAATACTTGAGCAAAATCATTAACAAATCCTTCGTATGATTTTACTTCAATAGCTACAGCCTGCTGTGAGAAAACTCTCATCAGCAGGCACAAGAACAATATATTTAGTATTGATTTAACAAGCTTCATTTGGTCTGTTACTCTTTAATCTCTAAAGTTAACTGCTGGAGCAGATTGTGCGGCGCTGTCAGCCTCAAAATATGGTTTCTCTGAAAAACCAAACATGCCAGCAATTAACACCACCGGAAATGATTTAGCCTTGGTGTTATATTCTCTAGCTGTATCGTTATAACGCATGCGCTCCACATTAACTCGATTCTCTGTTCCAGCCAACTCATCCATAACCTGCGCCACAGTGGCATCAGATTTTAATTCCGGATAGTTCTCCATAATCACCAACAATCGAGCAAGAGCTGACTCCACTTGAACTGAAGCTTCAGCTTTCTCCTCAACTGTGTTGGCACCAGCGTAACCCTGGCGAGCCATAGCAATTGACTCAAATATTTCTTTTTCTTGATCTAAAAACCCCTTAGCAGCTTCAACCAAATTAGGAATGAGATCATAGCGACGCTGATACTGAGTTTCTACCTGTGACCACTGTGCATCAACTTCCTGAGATTTTCTGACTAATCCGTTGTAACTTCCAATGAGCCAAAATACCAAAACCGCAATGGCAATTAACCAATATGATTTTTTTAGTTTCATGAGTTTCCTTCTGTTATTTGTAATTTATATCATTTTAATTAATTTGTACCAAAATATCGATCACCATAGTCTCCTAAACCTGGAACAATATATTTTTTATCATTTAATGAGTCATCAATGCTAGCGGTGAAAATCTTTACGTTGGGAAACTCTTGCGCAATTGCTTTAATTCCTTCTGGGGCCGAAACAACCGACACAACCCTAATTTCTTTAGCATTTTCTTGAGAAACCCTTCTAAGCAAGTGTAAGATGGAACCTCCTGTTGCCAACATTGGATCGGTAACAATCACAACAGAGTTTCTAGTAATCTTGGGTAACTTCCAGTAATACTCACTAGCTATGGCTGTTTCTTCATCTCTGGCCAATCCCACAAAGCCAATCTTTGACTTTGGAAGTAAATGCATAGCTCCAAATAACATGGCAATGCCAGATCTAAGCACTGGGACCACGATCACCTCATCTTCAAGTTTGGGAACGGTTGTCCTACAAAGAGGTGTCTCAATCTCTTCCTGCTTAAATGAGAGACCCTGAATTGCTTCAGCAAACAGCAAATAACAGATTCGATCTGAGTGCTCTCTAAATTTTTTTAACTTGGTTTTTTTATCTCGGAGGTGACTAAGAGAATCTTGAATAAATGGATGGGTACAGACAATGGTGTTTTTCATATCATTTTTAATAACAGCATGTTATTTACTATCTGAAGGTAATCTTTTTTCTAAATCAATAATGTAAATCCAGCGAATCTATCCATATACTTAATTGTTTACAAACATACTGCCTTCATAAAGACTGTTGTTTACCAATTATTGAAAGTGCCACATGATTAATTTTTTTAATAACTATAATAGTCATAATGAGATGTTTTTTGTAATTAAGTTCCGAGGGTTAAAACCCTCGGTTTCCCTATTTTAGTTAATAGCCCTG
>CAZQWI010000063.1:1499-4702 GCA_964596995.1 uncultured Pseudomonadales bacterium | reverse complement strand
AAATTTAAAGGCAATGTTGGTGGAGGAAAAAGAAAATACCATCTAGATCAAGAGGTTGAGATTATTTATGATCCAACCAACCCAGCCCAAGCCCAAATGAAAAGCTTTTTTACCCAGTGGATCATGCCCATGATAATAGTCGTTGTGGGAATAATGCTGGCAATCGGAGGAGTGGTTAGTAATTAAAAACATGAATGAGGTTGACAAAATTAAACATAGGCAAATTGAAGAAGAAGCTCGCAACGCATTTAACTATCTCTTTCATGATGGCTATACAATAACTAGTGTTGATGGCACATCTGTGACTGCTGTAGTTGAAACTAAGAATGGACCTTATAAGGTAATTTACGATGTTATTACCAGACATCTTGAAAAGATGATAAAAGTTGATCTCATTTAATACCAGTTGTTCTAAAAAATCTTGCTAATAATTCTTAGCTTGAATTTTTTTACCAAGCATCCTCAACTTATTCTCAAGATCAAGCTATAATATAGCTCTATGAAAATACTGGTTATTGAGGATGAAAAAAGAGTAGCCAAATATATAAAAAAGGGGCTAGAGATAAATGCAAATATTATTGATCTGGCATTAGATGGAGAAGAGGGTCTAGATTTAGCTTCTGATGGAAACTACGAACTGATCATTCTTGATAGAATGTTGCCCAAAATTGACGGATTAGAAGTTTGTAAAAAATTAAGAGATACGGGCATCGACACCCCAATCTTGATGTTAACAGCTAAAAATGAAGTTGATGATCGCATTGATGGCTTAAACTGTGGAGCAGATGATTACTTAGGTAAACCCTTCTCTTTTGACGAGTTATTGGCACGAATCAACGCCATTAGCCGACGCCCCCAGCAATTAATTAATAACCAACTTTTGGAAGACAATCTTACTCTAGACATTATCAATTTCGAGGTAACGAGAGCAAAACAAAAGATTAGTCTAAGTAAAAAGGAGTTTGTCTTACTGGAATTTTTAATACGCCACAAAGGACAAGTTTTTAGCAAAGACCAAATTGCCCAGCAGGTTTGGAGCTATGAAAGTGATATCTTACCTAACACTGTCCAAGTTTATTTAGGCTATCTTAGAAAAAAAATTGATCAAGCTTTCCCTGATGAAAAACCCCTCATCCATACAGTTAGAGGATTTGGCTATAAATTCGGTTAATCATAAATTCAATTAATCAAACAATAATGACATCTTTTACTCCAGCTCGGACAAAACTTACTCTCTGGTATACATTAATTTTAGCAATCATTAGCATCTCTTTAAGTAGTCTATATTATTGGAGAACGCTGCAAATTATTAACATGCAATATCAGCAGCTAAGCAGAAGATTGTTGGGACAACCAGGTCAGATGAGAGTCTTTAGGGAATCTTCAGAATGGACTCTTCCCAAGAATCATCAAGAGATTTTACTTTCCGAACTCGATTCAGTTCGATCCGAACTTATGCATAAACTAGTTACTATCAATATCCTAATAATATTTTTAGGTGCTGGAGGCAGTTATTTTCTTTCAGGAAAAACTCTAAAACCAATAGAACTCATTCTTGAAAAACAAAAACAGTTTGTGGCAGATGCTGCTCACGAACTCAAAACACCTCTGACCGCTCTGCAAACATCAATTGAGGTAAATCTGATGGACAAGAAACTAGACCACAATACAAAACAAATCTTAAATGAAAATTTAGAGGATGTGACTCAATTAAGCACCCTTGCTAATCGCTTACTCAATCTGTCACAACTGGAAAATAATCAAATAATAGTTTGTAAAAATACTGTCAATCTTAATAAGGTAGTAAAAAAGGCTATCAAAAATATTCAGCCTATAGCTAAACAAAAACAGGTGAAGATTATTTTTAAAAATGAAGATAACCTCAGTATCAAAGTTATTACCGACGAAGAACTGTTAACTGAAGTAATAGAAATTCTGTTGGACAATGCAGTTAAATATAGTCAAAGTGGTAAAGAAGTTATGGTTCAAGTTGGTAAACAAAAAAAACAAGCTTATATTTCAGTCATAGACAAAGGCATTGGAATTTCTAAACTTGACCAAAAAAAGATTTTTGATAGATTTTTTCAAGTCGATCAAGCAAGATCTAGTTCATCTTTAAAGACAGAAAAAAGCTTTGGTCTAGGATTAGCGGTTGCAAAAGAAATATCTAAGAATATTAATGTAAAAATCAGTGTTGAGAGCGAACTTGGCAAAGGTTCAACTTTCACTCTTCAGCTTTTGTGAGTTGAGTTTGCTTGTTAGGTTCTTCTTCGAGGGGCTTAAGTCTGTCATTAAATCCCGCAAATTCATCGTAAGTTAGTGAGTCGTAGCGGGTTGCCAATATTTGGTATTTTTTGTCATTACTAATGAAATGAGCTTGAAACTCAATCCACAAATAATAATAAATTAAGAACTCTGTTAAAGCTGAGATTTCATTTTTTTGATATACTTTTCCGCCTTCATTCTCAACAGTTAAATACTTACCTCTTAAATTTTGTGCAAACAAATACAAAGCCTTTCTTCTGCTTATTCTTGCTTGAGTTGCACTAGTAACGGATAATTCATTGGAGAAAGCATTATCTAGTTCTGCTTTATATCTAATCTTAGGCAACATGTTTAAATCTCCCTCGCTGCTAAATCCTTGTCTCAATATGCGATATATTTCAGAAAGATTCATTGTAGCTTTTTTAAGTAATTAATACGTATTAAATGTATTTTATCATAAAAATATAAGCTATAAAGAATAGTTGATACTATTTCTCAATTGTTTCTCAACTTAAGTATGTATATTACTAATTAGTTGTTTGTTCTAGACAAACAAATAATAAATATTAAATTATGTTGCTACATTTAAATAGCAATTGAAAGGAAAAAATGATCAATAAGAAAATAGCTTTATCTCTCGCCTCATTTGCTGTAGTTGGAGGATTAGCTCTATCGGCTGGAAACGCACAAGCATTTGTTGGGGAAAATGACTCAGGCTTTTTTGCTCAACTAGCCCAAAAGTTTGGAAAGTCTGAAGCCGAAGTCACCCAAATTATGGAAGAGACTCGTCAAGAAAATCGTTCTCAAATGATGAGAGGCTTTGAAGGCAGACTAGAAAGAGCGGTTACCAACGGTGAGTTAACTACTGAACAAAAACAACTACTTCTTGAAAAAAGAACAGAGTTACAAGCTAGCTGTGATTCAAGCGGAGAAAGAAA
>CAZQWI010000063.1:0-1489 GCA_964596995.1 uncultured Pseudomonadales bacterium | reverse complement strand
ATGAGCTAACTTCTTGGGCAGAACAGAACGGAATTGATCCATCTTTCTTGATGGGAAAAGGTCCAGGAAATGGAGAGGGACAAAGACTTGGAGAAAATGTTCAAGGTAAAGGAATGTATAGACAAAATCGATAATAAAAACCGTATATTATCAAACCAAATAGCACCCCGCTAAAAGCGGGGTGCTATTTATATAGAAATTATTCTTCATTAATTACTTGCTGAACATAATCGTGAACCTCAGTCCAGTTATCTAAACCTGCCTTGGGAATAAGAATAAAAGCTCCAGCAGAAGATTTGCTTGAAGATAGTACATTCTCTGTACTAATAACTCCCTCCTTAAGCTGATAATTATTGACTAGTTTTAAAACTGGTACTAAATACTCCACAGCTTCTAGATCAATATCGCTAGTAACATTTTTTGAAATCTCGGAGTATAGCTTGGGTGTTTCTTGCCAAAACTCTAATTTAAATAATTTATCACGGACTGCCTTTAATAAAGCATGCTGCCGCTGACTTCGCGAAAAATCTCCACTTGCTGAGCCGTGTCTAGAACGCACGTAAGCCAAAGCATCCCCTCCTTCCATTTTGTTAACTCCTTTAGGAAAATATAAATGTTCATATCGGCACTCAAACTGTTTTTCTAACTCAAAACCTGATAACTCAGCCGACAATTTTGCCACTTCTTCAGGTGTTTTCCCACAAGTATTTAGTTCTTCACCAGCAATTGGATACCACTTATCCTCAAGAGTTTCGGGAACATCAACATCGATACTGCCAAGAGGACCACCGACGGTTCGCTTGAATCCAACAAAATCAGCAGCTACAAAATAATCTACTTCTATGCCAGTTACTACCTCAGCCATTTTTTTGGACACTTTGCCTCCACTCATCACCAAATTTGAGGAGTCAGCCCCCATTGAGAGCGACTGGTTAATTTTTGCTTGCGAACCACCTGGTAGTTTAACCCACAAATCTCTTGGAATCGAGATCATGGAAATCTGATCTTTTCCAAAATCAAAATGCACTAGCTGAATAGCATCCGCCAAAAAACCACCTTGGTGACCTGGACCACCATAGCCAAGCAGAAGAATAGTTAAGGTAGATTTATCAAGGTTTACTTCCTGATCCTCAATCTCAACCGAGGTAAGATTTTCTTCTGCATTAATAGTCAGCTCCCTGTCTATAATTTCTGAATTATGACGAGAAAGAATAATAAATGTAATAGTAGCTGAAGCTATTAAAACAAATAGTAATGATAGAACAAAAAATATTATGTGTTTTTTTGAGAGAGAATGATAGTTTAAAAATTTTGGCATTTTTTAGTATTACTTGATCATGGCTTTCTTTCTCAGCTTTTCTGGCATCTTCTCAATCGCGTATCGTAGTGCTGTTCTCGGCATACTCTTTTTATTTTTCATCACAAAATCAAATATTTCTTGCTGATATGTTTGACTAGCCACTTTTAATGCCCAGCCGCAACCTTTTTG
>CAZQWI010000062.1:3324-4748 GCA_964596995.1 uncultured Pseudomonadales bacterium | reverse complement strand
ACTGTGCTTTCATCAAAGCTTCCTAGTGATATTAACAAACCTCTCAAGTATGAGGACGTTGAGACCAGCGAAGAAGAAATAGCTCGTGGTATTACCATTAACATTAAGCATGTAGAGTACGAAACCGAGAAGAGACACTATGCTCATATTGATGCTCCAGGACATGAGGATTACATCAAGAATATGATTACTGGTGCCGCTCAGATGGATGGTGCTATCTTAGTTGTATCTGCAACTGATGGTCCTATGCCTCAAACTAGAGAGCACATTCTTCTTGCTAAGCAAGTTAACGTTCCTAAGATCATTGTTGCCTTAAACAAGGTTGATATGGTTGATGACGAAGAACTACTTGATTTAGTCGAGATGGAGGTTAGAGAGCTTCTATCAAAGTATGGTTTTGAGGGAGATGACTCTCCTATTATCAGAGTCTCAGCCTTAAAAGCTCTTGAAGGAGACGCTGTTCAACAAGATCAGATTATGAAGTTGATGCAGGCAGTTGATGAGTATATCCCTGAGCCAGTTCGCGAATTAGACAAGCCTTTCTTGATGCCTGTTGAGGATGTTTTCTCAATTAAGGGTCGAGGAACAGTTGCTACTGGAAGAATCGAATCTGGTATTTGTAAAGTCGGTGACACCGTTGATATTGTTGGTATGGGTGAATCAGCTCAGACAACCATCACGGGTGTTGAAATGTTTAGAAAAATGCTTGATGAAGGTCAAGCAGGAGATAATGTTGGTCTTTTGCTAAGAGGTCTAAAGAAAGAAGAGATCCAAAGAGGTCAAGTTATCTGTGCTAAGGGTAGTGTTCAGACTAAATCAAAGTTTGAAGCCGAGGTTCTTATTCTTAAGAAAGAAGAGGGTGGTCGTCACAAACCATTCTTTACCGGCTACAAACCACAGTTCTATATCAGAACTACTGACGTGACTGGTGAAATCAAACTCCCAGAGGGAGTTGAGATGGTTATGCCTGGAGACAATGCTCAAATGACTGTGGAGTTAATTACTCCAGTTGCTCTTCATGAAGGGTTGCGTTTTGCAATTCGTGAAGGTGGAATTACAGTTGGAGCTGGAGCAATTACTAAAGTACTTGAGTAAATGAGAAATTATAAAAGCAACCTCACCTATTAAGGTGAGGTTGCTTTTACTTTAGACTTAGAAAAATAATGGCTCTTATGAGCGATTTTTTTACTCTGGATAAAGCCTGTACAAAACGAGAAATTTTTATTATAATCACCACCTGTCAATAAATAACTTATACTTAACAATTGAATAGAATATGGCAAAGGGTCAAGATCAACAGCAGTCCGTCAAACAAACCAAAAAGGACGACTATCAGAATAAAATCAGGGTTAGACTAAAGTCTTATGATCACAGAGTGATTGATGAGGCTAGTAGAAAGATTTTACAGACTGCTCTTTCAACTG
>CAZQWI010000062.1:0-3314 GCA_964596995.1 uncultured Pseudomonadales bacterium | reverse complement strand
CATTACGAGATTAGAACTCACAAAAGAGTAATTGATATCGTCGAGCCAACTAATAAAACGATTGATTCTTTGATGCATTTGGAGTTGCCTGCTGGAGTTGATATTCAAATAAAGATGTAGTAATTAGGATGAATTGGGATCACTGTCCTATTAATTAATGTAATCGAGTGAGAACTATTGACGCTATAAATAGAAAAACTAATGTTAGACACAATTTTTGCTACCAAAAGGGAGATGACTCAAGTCTGGACAAAACAAGGCAAGAGATTGCCTGTAACTCGTTGCAGAGTTGATGAAAATGTTATTTTGGGTCAACAAAAATGTTTAGTTACAGATAGAAGTAGCTCACAATTCGCCCAAAATCCACACTTAATTCTTGAAATTGGTTACGGCAAAAAGAAACTAAAAAATACAACCAAACCGCTCAGAACTATCATAGAAAAGAGCGGTTTTTCTTTTGGCTTTAAGCAAATTAAAGGTGTGAGAATTCCTTTAAATGAGGAATCAGAAGCAGCTATTCAAGAATATAGGGTTGGTAAGACTGTTGAGATTGATGAGGTTTTGTCAGTAGGAGATGTGGTAAAAGTTCAGGGTATATCAAAAGGTCGAGGTTTTAGTGGAGTGATTAAGCGCCATGGAATGAGTGGTGGACCAAAAACTCAAGGCCAATCTGATCGTAGTAGAGCGGTTGGTTCAATTGGTAGTCAAACACCAGGAAAAGTTTGGAAGGGAAAGAGAATGCCTGGTCATTTCGGAGTTGATAATATTACAATTGCCAATTTAACAGTCATTCACATTGATCCAGATACTCGAGAAGTATGGTTGAATGGACCTGTTCCAGGACACATAAACTCAATAATTAAGATTAATAAAACTGGTAAAAACAACAAAATAAATCTTAATTTCGAAGCCTCTGGCATCAAGATAAAAGAGGAAAAAGCTGAAGAAAAAAAAGAAGATGAGATAGTTGAACAAGCGGTTGACGAGGTGAAGGATCAGCCCGAAAAGACTACTCAAGAAGAAAACAATAAAGAAACAAAATCAGATAAATAAGATCAATGAAATTAGACGTAATTAAAAGTACTAGCGCTACCAAAAACACACAGACTAAAGTCAGCGATGTTTTGTTTGACCAACCCAATGCGGTTTTGTTGGCGCAAGCAGTTAGAGTTTATCTAAGCAATCAACGTCAAGGTACAAGTAAAACCAAGACTCGATCTGAGGTTTCTCGAACTACCAAAAAATGGTACAGACAAAAAGGTACGGGAGGAGCACGTCACGGAGCAAAGGATGCAAATATTTTTGTTGGAGGAGGAGTTTCTCACGGACCAACTGGAGAAGAAAACTGGAAGAAATCATTAACAAAAGTATTAAAGCTTAAGGCTTTGTCAGCAGCTTTTACAGCTCAGTCAAGCAATGTTTTTATTAATGATGAGCTAGAAACTCTTTCTGGTAAAACCAGAGAAGCTGTAGAGCTTTTAGAAAAAATTGGTAAAAAGTTTAATGATGAAAAATTTAAATTAACTGAGAGTAAGTTGTTAATTGTGGTTGATAAAAAGAATGAGAAAATGGTGCGAGCTGTTAAAAATATACCTAACATAACTGTATTAACAGCCAGAATTTTAAATACTTTAGCAGTGGTTAAAGCTCATAAAATTATTGTTACAAGTAAAGCATTAGAGGTACTTGAAAAAAGAGTGCAATCTGAAAAATAGATAATGAAAACAAGTTTAATAAAAAGACCATTAATTACTGAAAAAACATTGCAACTTGCCAATGAGCAGAATGTTTATGTTTTTGAGGTTGATTACAAGGCAACTAAAACGCAGATTCAATCTGCTATAGAAGAAATCTTTGAAGTTGAGGTTGAGAGAGTAAATACTCAACTGATGCCAAGTAAGAGAAGAAAGGTTGGTAAAAAGAGAATGCCAAAACTTTCAACGTCAAGTAAAAAAGCTATGGTTAAGTTATCAGATGGTCAAACAATTGAACTGTTTGATATAAGCGCAAACTAGTATGTTAAAAAAGAAGAATCCAACATCAGCCGGAGTCAGACATCAAATTAACTTAGTTAATGATGAGTTGACCAGTGGTAAACCTGAAAAATCCTTATTACGCAAAGGTTTTAAAAAACGTCAGGGTCGTGGTTTTAAAGGCCATGTTACTGTCAGGCATCGTGGTGGTGGAGTTAAGAAAAAGGAACGAATAATTGATTTTAAGAGAAATAAAAGAGGTGTTGCGGGAGTAGTCAAGAGTATCGAGTACGATCCGATGAGAAGCGCAAATATTGCTTTGATTTATTATGTTGACGGAGAGAAAAGATATATCTTAGCTCCAGATCAACTTAAGGTTGGTGATCAGATTATGGCTGGAGAACAGGCAGAGATAAAGGCTGGAAACGCCTTACCTCTATCCAAAATTCCTGTTGGCATGCCAATTCACAATATTGAGTTGAGAGTTGGTAAAGGTGGACAGATTGTTAGAGGCGCTGGAACAGCAGCCTTAATTCAATCTAAAGAAGGAGATTATGCCACTGTGCAACTCCCATCTAAAGAACATCGGTTGATTAGAGTTGATTGTTTCGCTACAATCGGTCAAATTGGAAATAAAGACTGGAAGAACAGAAAACTTGGTAAAGCGGGAAGAAAACGCTTAATGGGAATTAGGCCAACTGTTCGTGGTACGGCTCAACATCCAGACTCTCATCCACATGGTGGTGGCGAGGGTAGAAGTGGCGTTGGTTTGAAATATGCCAAGACTCCATGGGGAAAGATTGCTTCACCAGGAAAGAAAACCAGAAAAAATAAGTTTTCAAATAAGTACATTATTAAAGATCGAAGAGTTAAAAGTAACTAAAAAACATGTCAAGAAGTAGTAAAAAAGGACCATATATTGACCAAGTTCTGCTTGAGAAAGTTCATCAGCAGAAAAGGACTAACGACAAGCAACCAATTAAAACTTGGAGCAGAGCTTCAATGATTGCTCCAGATTATGTTGGTCACACATTTTTGGTTCATAAAGGTAGAGGTTTTGAGGAAGTTTTTGTTTCAGAGGGTATGGTGGGTCATCGCCTAGGTGAATTTGCTCTGACAAGAACATTTAGAGGACATGGTCGTATGGTTAAACGTACATTGTCTAAGACATAAGGTATTAAATGAAAATTACAGCAGAACAAAAAAATTCTAGACAGTCACCACGAAAAGTTAGGTTGATTGCCAATCAAGTGAAAAAGTTATCATTACAGGATGCTTTTTCTCAATTAGCGCTGATGAATCGTAAGTCAACGATTGTTTTGCTAAAAGTAATGAGACAGG
>CAZQWI010000061.1:2916-4820 GCA_964596995.1 uncultured Pseudomonadales bacterium | reverse complement strand
GTTTTAAGTTACCAGATAACTTAACTACTTGGGTTGTTGCAAGCTTAGGAGCTACAAAAAACACCCATGTTGGTCAGGCTGAAACGGAGCTGGTAGTTACAAAAGATGTGATTGTTAGACCAGTGATGCCTAACATTTTGCATCAAGGAGATGAGGCCTACTTAAGTGCTTTGGTTCATAATTTTAGCGGAGAAGATCTTTGGTTTAATGTTTCGCTTGAAGCTGAAGTTGGTGAGGTAGAGAGTCCAGAACAAGAGATATTTGTTGCCAAAGATGGTCTTGAACAAGTCTTCTGGAAAGTAACTCAGCTAAACTCTTCAACAGAGGAAGCGGAGTTTACCTTTAGCGCTCAGGCAATCGCTGGCGAGTCACAACAGTTAAGCAATGAGGATGAGCAAAGGCTCGCTGAGTATCAAGATGCTATCATCAACAAGATTCCAATTAACTCTGTTGGAGTCGAGAGAACGCAGGCCTATTCTGGAAGCGGCTCAAAAGAGTATAAGCTGTTTTTATCTCCAAAAGCCAATCTAGAAAAATCTCACGCCGAACTAACTATTTCACCAACTAGATTTGGTTCGGTTCAATCGGCTATGAAGTATTTGGTTGGTTATCCTTATGGTTGCAACGAGCAAACTACCAGCCGGTTAATACCACTACTTCTTGCCAAGAGACATAGTTCTCTTTTTGTCGATATTCTAAATAGATATGATGAGGATGAACTAATCAATGAAGCGATTGAGCGACTGCGTTCTTCTCAAAGAGAAGATGGAGGTTGGAGCTGGTGGCGAGGCGATTCAGATCTTTATACTAGTGTCTATGTGGTATCCGCTTTAAAACAAGCTCAAGATCTTGGTTTTGATGTTGAGAGGTTGTTGTTAGATTCGCAAAGTTTCTTTCAGTCAAAATTAAATGAGTTCAATTCTCAAGAGTATATCTTGGCTAGTTATGGTTTATCCATTGTTGCTCCAAGTGCAGAGCGAGGAGAGTTGACTGCTGAAGGAATTAACCAAGATATAGAGTCTGAGTTTTTGGCGATGGCAATTCTTGCTGATGTTAACAATGGAGTGGCTTCATCAACCAAACTTAATTGGCTGACTGCAAAAGCCCAGGTTCAAGGCAATACTGTTTTTTGGACCGGCTCAAGTGATAAATACTCAAATTCTCCAGAGGAGAT
The DNA here is from genome assembly GCA_964596995.1 of uncultured Pseudomonadales bacterium. Classification (GTDB taxonomy): domain Bacteria; phylum Patescibacteriota; class Microgenomatia; order UBA1400; family PJMF01; genus DAOLOF01. Next base: position 3,646 of record CAZQWI010000061.1, on the reverse strand, counting down.
AGCAACTACTATGGCAATCAAAGCTATTTTGTCAGCTGGAGGCGATCGCCAGTTAGCTGAAAAAGGAGTTGATCATTTGGTTAATTTACGAGATGCTAGAGCATACAACTATTGGAGTAATACTTACACCACGGTGCAAGTGGTGTTGGCCGTTGAAGCTTTGGCGCAAACGGGGCGTGAACTTAATCCTGACTATTCTTATCAAGTATTGATTGATGGCGAGCTTTGGAAACAAGGACAAGTTGATAGTATTGAGCAAGTTGTCACATTAGATTTACCAGTTGATCTGTTTGAAAGCTCAGCAGGCTCAAGAGTTGAAATTCTCCAAGAGGGTCAAGGACAGATGTACTCAAACTTGGTTTTTTCCGAGTTTGTAGAAGATCATCAACTGACAGCTGAAGGTCATGGTATCTCAATTACTAGAGAGTATCAATCCAGCAAGGGTCCTGGTTATAACATCGCTGTTGGTGATGAAGTGATTGTTAGACTAATTGTTAGCGGATTGAACAAGATTTCTTCTTACGGAGTGATTGAGGATCACTTGCCTGCAGGTATGATTCCAATTAACACTAGCTTGCTTAATGAACAACAGACAAGTAGTTATGGATATTGGTGGTCTACAGATGATTATACTAAGGATGGGGCAATTCTCTCTTTGCCAAGCATTTCCGTTGGCGGAGGGATCTATACCTACCGAGCAAGAGCGGTTAATCCAGGACTTTTCTGGGCG
>CAZQWI010000061.1:0-2906 GCA_964596995.1 uncultured Pseudomonadales bacterium | reverse complement strand
AATGTATTCGCCAGAAGTAAATGCTCATACAGGAGTTGAGTTAATTGAGATTAGCGCCAACAGTGAGTATTTTGGCCAAAGTAATGTAGGAATAAATCGCCAAACAGATTCTCCAACTTGGGTGCAAGTCATGACTTATTGGCTATTGAGGATTTTAGCTGGGATGCTAACGATTTGTGTGGCTGTGGTAGCATATCTTTTTCTCAGAGAACAGAATAAGAAAAAAAAAGAAGGCGAAAGTCTAGTGAATTTCTCCAGCATTCTTGATTCTTTAAAAAAACTTCTTCCTCACCAAAAAATTCAACCTGAGTCTAATAACAATGAATTAGATAATGAAGAAGAAGAGATCGATCAAAACCAAGAAGACACAGAACAAAACTAACCTAAAAAGATCGCAACTTTTTTGGGTTGTGGTAATTGTTATTGTTTTTTTTGTCTCTTTGCTTGAATTCCTATTGTTTCAGAGAAAATACCAGAAAAATAGCTATATTTTTAGATCTTCGAGTAGGATAACTAATAGCCAAAACATTAATGTTCCAGAAATAACAATAGAAGAAGGCGATTTTTATAATCCAACTTTATTCCTTCACACTGTTAATCAGTTTGAGCCCACATTAGACAGCCTCTCTGCAAGAGGCATTATTATTCCTCATCATTTATTGGCAAGCGAGTTGATAGCTGAAGGCATTTCTTACTTGAATTCTCAGCAAGTGGAGACGATTATCGTAATTTCTCCTAATCATCACGAAGTTGGTCAGCAGTTAATTCAAAGTAGCTATGCGACTTGGGTAACTGCGCATGGAAAAGTTGAGGCAGAAGTTGACTCGGTGATAGAACTGGAGCGACTAATGAATTTATCTGCCGATGATCAAGATTTTTTTGGGGTTAATCATCAATCATTTGAGAGGGAGCACGGTATTGCAGGACTGGTTCCATTTTTTCAATACTACTTACCAAAAGCAAGGATTTTCCCCTTGATTATTAAGGGTGGAGGATCAAAAGAACAGCTGCAACAGATTATGACAGGCATCGACCAATTATTTTTAACCGGTTTTTTAGATAAAGAAAAAACAGCTGTAGTTGGCTCCATTGATTTTTCTCACGAGTTACTTCCTAAGCAAGCAGAAAAAAATAATGAAATTACTAAAAAATTTTTATTAAATCAAGATTGGGATAATCTATATAAACTCAACAATGAATACTTGGATAGTCCAGCGAGCGCTTATTTAACGTACCAGATAGCAGAGCATCTTGGCACAACCAATGTTAGTGAGATGGCGAACACTAACTCTGGAAAACTTTTTAACATTTATGATAAAGGTTGTGTCAGTTATTTTGTGTTTTTGTTTGAAAATTAGACTGTGTCGTTGACACAATTTGCCCTCTTTATAGAAAAATACTATAATACGCTATATGAAAACAAGAACACTTCGAATCCTGACATCAGCATTTTTAATGGTATCAATTGTTTTTGGATACTTAACTTTTTCTAATAATAAAGTTATAGATGTTTATGGTTCGGATAGCTGTCTTTATGACATCACCGGTTATGTGACCCAAACTGGTTCACTAAGAGCTGGCTATGCTAACTGTAATGGTGATTCTTGGTGTATTAAATTAGATGGAATTCCTGCTGAGTATAACAATTCAGGCTGTTATGTTGCTGAACTCTATACCGATCCAATTCAATCTTGTGGAAATCAAGAAACTCACCTTAGAAAAAGAGTAAGTATCACCAATGGTGGAGAGATCTGTTTTGATAGTGCAGACTGGGGAACAGACTGCAGAGCGCAACTTGATATTCGACGAGATATATCAGGTGCACCTGCGGGCAATGTTAAAACTTATCTAATTGAGTGTGGAGTGAAATCTTCTCCAACACCAACCAGAACTCCCACGCCTACATTTACTCCAACACCAACTCTTACTCCAACGGCGACTCCTACCAGTACACCGGGTCCTACTTCAACCCCAACACCAACATCTACGCCTAAACCAACTATCCCAACTCACTATAGCTCATGCGATGATTTGAGAGTGGTTAGCGGAGACAATGCTTTAGTACCCGCAAAAGTAGTTTTCGAGACTAAAGCCAGTGATTCTGACGGAGATATCCAACTATATAGATATTACTTTGGAGATGGAAAATATCTGGAAACTACTCAAAATGTAATCGAGCATACTTATGAGGTATCAGGAACCTTTTACGCAAGAGTATTTATCAAGGACTCAAAAGGAAACTGGAAAACAAGTCAGGCTTGTACGACCAATTTAACGGTTGATTCAGCTCCAATTGAAACTCATAAATCAGATTGTAGCGATCTGTTTATTTTGTCTGGTCAACACAATCAAGCTCCTACCGATGCTACTTTTCAAGTAACTGGCTATGATAACAAGGGCGCAATTCAGCGTTATCGATTAGTTTACAGCACCAATGAGCAGCAAGAGCAGAGCTCAAACCTTTTTAGTAAACACTTCTCTCAGCCAGGCTCATATGAGATTAGAGCTTATATTCAAGACTCTCAAGGAAACTGGAAGGGTGGAGATGGTAGTTGTCGCAAAACTCTTTATGTTAACACCAAGCCAATTGTAGTTCAGCCAAAAACAGGAACACCTTTAATGGTAACACTAGGCAGTATCGGTTCTGGTGTGCTAGGATTAGCTTTAAGAACAGTAAAGAAGCGCTGGCTTTAGTCTTCTTGATGACTCTTTAGAATTCCTATGAAAATCAGTTTGCCCAAAGCAAAGAGGCTAGTTTCTTTTTATTTATTACCATTTTTAATCTTTTTCCTTTTCTTAATCTTTATTAAGTGGGTGGTAACCACCGTTGTTCCCGTGGCTTTAGTTGAGGTGAAGTATCAGTATCATCATACTCTTACTACTGTTTTTAATGTGCCTGACTTAAA
>CAZQWI010000060.1:0-4863 GCA_964596995.1 uncultured Pseudomonadales bacterium | reverse complement strand
TCGTTCAACTGGTCCTTACTCTTTGGTAACTCAACAGCCACTTGGCGGTAAAGCTCAAATGGGTGGACAGAGGTTGGGAGAGATGGAGGTGTGGGCTCTTGAATCTCATAAGGCAGCTCATAGCTTGCAAGAGATGTTAACTATTAAATCTGATGATATTAGCGGAAGAGCCAAAGCATTTAAAGCTATGGTTAAAGGAATTCCTATTCCTCCACCAAATATTCCAGAATCATTTAGAGTGTTAATGAGAGAGTTAAACTCATTGGGTTTAGATGTCATTCCATTAGATCTTCGAGAAGAAGAGGTTATTGAAGAAACTCCCGAGATTGATGAGATCGATGACGATGAGATTATTCCTTTAGATGAGCTTTCTGATGATGATGATTTAGCTGATTCCGATGATGATTCAACCAAAGATGATGATCAAACCCAAGAAGATCTACTAGATGACGAGGAGCTTGAGCCTTCAGATGATGATTTGATTAGTGACACTTTGGAAGATGACGAGGATGACGAAGTTATAGACCAATAAAAAATTATCGCAATCAATTAAAAAAAATCGTTAACAAGCAAAACACTCACCACCATGATTAAAAACATAATAGACTTTAGCGCACTTCAAATTAGATTAGCTTCTCCAGAAGAAATGCTGGAATGGTCACATGGAGAAGTGAAAGAACCAGAAACAATTAACTATCGTTCACTTAAGCCCGAAAAAGATGGCTTATTTGATGAAAAGATATTCGGTCCAGTCAAGGATTACGAATGTCACTGCGGAAAATACAAGAGACGTCGTTTCAAGGGTATTGTGTGTGACAAGTGTGGTGTTGAAGTAACTCATTCAAGTGTGAGAAGAGAAAGAATGGGTCACATTGAGTTAGCAGCTCCAGTTGCTCACGTTTGGTTTTTTAGAGGAGCTCCATCAAAACTATCTCGTTTATTAGGTATTTCTCCAAGAGATTTACAGTCAGTAATCTACTTTTCTCAGTATGTAGTGTTATCAGCTGATGAAAACAACAGATCTTTAACAATTGATAATCTTGATGTTGATAAGGTCAAGGATGAAGAAAATCTTCGTCAACTAGCTAAAACAAACATTGAAGAGATCAAGAAAAAACTTCAAGAAGATCAAAAAAAACTTAAAGAACAGCTTAAAGACAAAAAAGGTAAAGAAGAGACTTTGGCGATGAAGCTTGAAGATCTTTCACTTAAAGCCAAGCGCGAAATTGTCGAGGTTAAACAAGAGTTGCAAAAAGAGGTTGAGAGAAATAATGATATTTATGATGCAATCAAAGCAATGGTTAAGCGCATCAAGAAAAAATCAGTCTTAACTGAGGATGAGTACATCAAGCTAATTGACTATAAAGCAGAAGGTTTCATTGAAGTTGGTATGGGAGCCGAAAGCATCTACCGCTTGGTAGAGGAAACTGACATTGAGTCTCTCGAAGAAGAGCTGCGTGAAAAATTAGAGGAGAGTAAGAGTCAAGTTAGAACAGCTAATTATATAAAAAGACTTAAAGTTATTGAAGGTTTGCGTCAAGCTCAGTTAGATCCTCGTTGGATGTTTATGAAGATCTTGCCAGTTATTCCTCCAGACTTGAGACCAATGGTTCAACTTTCTGGTGGAAGATTTGCTTCTTCAGATCTCAACGACTTATATCGAAGAGTAATCAACAGAAACAATCGTTTAAAGCACCTGATTAATTTAGGAGCTCCAGAAATTATTTTGAGAAACGAGAAGCGTATGCTTCAAGAGGCTGTCGATTCATTGATTGACACAAAGGTAACTCGCAACACTCGTTCAAATAGAGTTCCTCTAAAGTCTTTATCAGACATGCTTAAGGGTAAGAAAGGACGTTTCCGTCGCAATCTTCTTGGTAAACGTGTCGATTATTCTGGTCGTAGTGTAATTATTGTTGGTCCAGAATTAAGACTAAATGAGTGCGGACTTCCAAAGGATATGGCATTGGAGATGTTCAAGCCTTATGTTTTTCATGAATTAATTCTACAGGGTATTGCTCCAAACGTTAAAAGTGCCAGAAATTTGGTGGATCGTAGAGAACCTGAGGTTTATGATGTGCTTGAAAAAGTAACCAAAAATCACCCAGTTCTTCTTAACCGTGCACCAACATTACATAAGCTTGGTATTCTAGCTTTCTACCCAAAATTGATTGATGGTAGAGCAATTAAGATTCATCCTTGTGTTTGTGCTGGTTATAATGCTGACTTTGACGGAGATCAGATGGCCGTTCATCTTCCTTTAACCGAAGAGGCTAAGCAAGAAGCTAGAGATTTAATGATGGCTACTAAAAACCTGCTCAAGCCTGCTAATAGTCAGCCAATCACCGTTCCAAATAAAGAGATGGTGATGGGTGTCTATTATCACACCATGATGGATCAGTCTTTAAATGAGTATCCAACGGCTTTTTCTAACAAAGATGAAGCCACTCACGCGTATCAAATTGGAAAGATTTCTTTACATCAGCCAATTAAAGTGAGAATAAACAAAGGTAAAAAATCTCAAATAATAACCACTACTTTTGGTAGATTGGAGTTTAATGAGATCTTACCTGATAACACTTCTTTTATAAATGAAGAAGTAAACTCAGAAAAAGTTAAAGAGATCGTGGCTCAAGCAATTGAAGATTATGATGAGGAAGAGGTATCAAGAATTATCGATGATATTAAAGATCTTGGGTTTAGAGCAGCAACACGTTCAGGAATTTCGGTCAGTGTGACTGACTGTAAAATTCTTGAAAATAAAGACGATATTATTGCTGAGGCTAACAAACAGGCTGAAAAAGTTCATGAGAGCTTTCAGTATGGGTTAATCTCAAACAAGGAAAGAAGAAAGAAAAACTTTGATATATGGATGGATACTACCGAGAATGTTGCTGATTTGACCTGGAATTCATATCATGAAGATAATGCTTTAAAGATTATTATAAAATCTGGAGGAACGCGTGCCTCAAAAGACCAGGTAAAGCAGTTGGCTGCTATGAGAGGCTTGGTTGTTGATCCACTTGGTAATATTGTGGAGATGCCTACCAAATCAAACTTCCGTGAAGGCTTAAGTATCTTTGAGTATGTTAACTCTGCTCGTGGATCAAGAAAAGGATTAACTGACTCTGCTCTAAAGACAGCTAATGCAGGTTATCTTACCAGACGTTTAGTAGATGTTTCTCATGATTTAATTATTCGTGAAGAAGACTGCGGGACAACTCAAGGACTCACCATTTCAAAAGATAATCGAAGAGAAGCCTTTAGCCAAAGAATTACTGGTAGATTCTCCTTAGAAGATATCAAAGATGGTAAAAAGATCTTGGTAAAATCAGGTGAGATTATCTCTCCGGAGATGGCCAGCAAAATTGATCAAATTGAAGATATTAAAACAGTGATGGTGAGATCTCCTCTAACTTGTCAATCAAGAAAGGGAATCTGTGCTCATTGTTATGGTAGAGATTTTTCAAGTAGAAAGATTGTTTCAATTGGTACTCCGGTAGGAGTAGTTGCAGCACAATCTATTGGTGAACCAGGTACTCAGCTTACAATGAGAACCAAGCACTCAGCAGGTATTGTTGGTCTTGATGTTACTCAGGGTTTACCAAGAGTAGAAGAGGTTTTCGAGGTAAGAACTCCAAAATCAAAGGCAGTTATTACTACTATTGCTGGGAAGGTGTCAATTGGCGAGCAAGATGGTGAAAAGGTTATCGAGGTTCGCTCAACTACCGATGATGAAGTTCAAATTTACAAATTGCCAGCTAATGCAAAGTTAGCTGTTGATGACAAAGATTTAGTCTACGCTGGTCAACAGATTACTTTGGGCTCAGTCGATCATGGAGAACTTCTTAAAGTTCGAGGTTTACTTGCAACTCAACAGGACATTGTTGATCAAGCTCAAGCAGTTTATGAATCTCAAGGAATTGGTATTAACGATCGCCATTTTGAAGTGATTACTAGAAAAATGGGAGATAAACTAAGAGTGACTGAATCAGGTGATACGACTCTAATGATGGGCGAAGTGATTTCCAGAAGCGCCTTCATTGAAACAAACGAGGATGCAATGGTGGCTGGTGGAGAACCAGCTTCTGCTGAAGTGTTGCTATTGGGTATTACCAGAAGCGCACTTTATACTGACTCTTGGTTATCAGCCGCTTCGTTCCAACACACCAAGCAGGTATTAACCGACGCAGCTTCAGTTGGTAGTATTGATTATTTAGAAGGACTCAAAGAAAATGTAATTATCGGTCGTTTGATTCCTACTACCGCCAAAAGATTGGGTTTGGTCAGTGATGAGGATGAAATAGAGCAGCCTAAACCTGAGATTGATCAAACAGAGGTGATCGAGATTGAGGATTTCGGAGCTGAACTTGAATCAACTCTCTAACACAATATTAAAAAATAAAAATTACAAATGGTCCTGAAAAAAAATTAAACTCGTGTTACAATCTGTAGTCTGCAGCTCAGGCTAAAGAACATGAGCCAGTAGAAAACAAAAGAAAGTTTTATGCCTACAATTAATCAACTGATAAGAAAAGGTAAATCAATAAAGAAAAAAAATATTAAAGCAACTGCTTTACGCAGAAACTTTAATAGTAATTCTGGAATGATCTCCAAAGCCACAAATCCTCAGAAAAGAGGTGTCTGTACGGTAGTTAAAACCATGACTCCAAAGAAACCAAACTCAGCACTTCGAAAAGTAGCTAGGGTTAGGTTATCAAATAAGGTTGAAATTACGGCTTATATTCAAGGTGAAGGTCATAATCTAGCCGAACATAGTATTGTTTTGGTTAGAGGTGGAAGAGTTAAAGATCTTCCAGGTGTTAAGTACCATATTGTTAGAGGAGTTTATGACTGCTCTGG
>CAZQWI010000059.1:1238-4938 GCA_964596995.1 uncultured Pseudomonadales bacterium | reverse complement strand
CACGTGATGCTACCAGTTCGCAAAATCAAGTTCCAGACCTAACAAAATTCTTAAATCAAGATATCTCAGGAATGAAGATTGGAGTGCTATATCTTGATATTCCTGGTTTAGAAAAGATCAAAACTATCTATGAGTCTCAAATAAAAGTTTTAGAAGATTTAGGAGCTCACGTAGAGTTTGTTCAAGCTCTAAATCCAAGATACGCTATTAGTGTTTACACAGTGGTTCAAAGGGCTGAGGTTAGCAGTAATTTAGCTAGATACGATGGTATCCGTTACGGTCTTGATAGATCTCATTTTGGCGATGAAGCCAAGCGCCGAATTATGCTGGGAACATATACCTTGAGCAAGGGCTATGCCGATAAATACTATAACTTGGCTCAAAAAGTTAGAACCTTGTTTATAGAAGACTTTAATAAACTTTTTAAAGAATATGACGTTTTAGTTTCTCCAACTTCGCCAGGTTATGCAAAAAAGATCGGGGCTTCTCAGGGAGAAGCTATGTTCGGAGAACTTGAAGACATGCTGCTTGAACCAAGTTCCATAGCTGGCTTACCTGGTATATCTGTTCCTTGCTATCGTGATCCCAATACCAATCTTTATCTTGGGCTTAATATTGTTGCCCCAATGTTTAGAGAGGATCTAATGGTTAAGGTCGCCGATGCATTTGAAAAAAACACAAGTTGGAATAGCTGGAGGTCACATGAATAAATACACTCCCATCATCGGTCTTGAGATTCACGCAGAACTAAAAACAAACTCAAAAATGTTTTGTAACTGCAAAAATGATCCTTTTGGAGCCAAGAAGCCTAATATTTATACTTGTGCTGTTTGTCTGGGTATGCCTGGTGGTTTACCAATTCCAAACAAAAAAGCTATTGAGTGGACCATTCAACTTGGCTTAGCGCTAGATTGTCAAATCAATCTTTTTTCAAAATTTGACCGCAAGAACTACTTTTATCCAGATCTAGCTAAAGGCTATCAAATTAGTCAATATGACATTCCTTTTTGCTATAAAGGCAAAATCCAAACCTCTGAAGGTGAAGTCGGTATTACACGTATTCACTTAGAAGAAGATACTGGCAAGCTTCTTCATGAAAAAGTAAATGGAGAGGAAGTTTCTTTGATTGATTTTAATCGAAGTGGTGTTCCTCTAGTTGAGATCGTGTCTGAGCCAGATATCAAGACTGGGTCTCAGGCAAAAGAGTACGGAAAAAAGCTTCGTCAAATCATGCGCTATCTAGATATCGCAGAGTGCAGAATGGCTGAAGGAGGAATGCGTCTTGAAGCCAACATCTCTCTTCAACAAAAAGGAGAGACTGATTTACCCAATTACAAGGTTGAGGTTAAAAACATTAACTCATTTAAGTTTCTCGAACAAGCCATTGATTTTGAGATAGATCGTCAGTCCAAGATTCTTGATAAAGGTGAAACGCCAATTCAAGAAACTAGAGGTTGGGACTCAACCAAATCTCGCACATTCTCTCAAAGAAGCAAAGAGGATGCAGCAGATTATCGATATTTTCCAGATCCTGATATTCCACCAATTGAGTTTACTCAAAAGCAGGTAGACCAGTTGCGTCAAGAAATTCCCGAACTTCCAAACCAAATCATCCAAAGATGGACAAAAGATTATGGAGTAGAAGAACGATACGCTCTCCAACTTTCACAAGAAAAATCTCTAGCAATATTTTTAGAACAATTATTTAAGCAAGCCACCGCTCAAAAAATCCAAGCAAATCAACTCGCAAATGATCTTGTGAATAAAAAGATTGAGTTACCCAATCAAGAAAAACAGTTTACTCCAAAGCTTGTTGATCAACTCATAAAATCATTTTTATCTTTACACCAGACTAATCAGCTCGATCAAAACAAGCTTTCATCTCTCATTGAAGCGGTGCTAACTATTAATCCTGATGCAGTAGAAAAGTATAAAGCAGGTAAAGTTCAAATTGTTGGATTTTTAATGGGGCAGATTATTTCTAAGCTTGATGAAAAACCAGATCCAGCACAGATTAAAGAAGCACTCATTCAAAAACTAAGCTGATCATTTTCTCCTCCCACTAAAACTTTGGCTTTGGTATGATAAAGTGATTAGACTTACTATGTAATAGGTCTGTTTTAATATGACTGATTTTGTTCACCTTCACCTTCACTCTGAATTCTCAATGCTTGACGGATTGGTAAAATTTTCACAGCTAGTAGATCAACTCAAAAAGCAAGGCCAAACTGCCGTAGCTTTAACCGATCATGGCAACATGCATGGAGCAATTGAGTTTTACAATTCTTGTAAAAAAAATGAGATAAAACCAATCGTTGGGTGCGAGGTTTATATTGCTCGCCAAGGCATGGATTATAAACAAAAAAGAATGGGGGAGGATCAAGCTCACCTGACACTACTTGCTCAAAATTTTCAAGGTTATCAAAACTTACTTAAACTTGTCAGTATCGCTAATTTTGAAGGTTTTAATTACAAACCCAGAATTGATCTACCAACTTTATTTAAGCACTCAGAAGGAATTATTGTTTTAAGTGGATGTATGAGTGGCTTGTTTGTCAAGTTAATTGAGGAAAATAATCAAGACACACTTGATAAAACCGTTACTCAGTTTAAAGAGAAGTTTACTGATCGTTTTTATATTGAGATCCAGAATCATGGATTTGCAGAACAAAAAATCTTAAATCAGAAACTAATTGAACTCGCTAGAAAACATAGCTTGCCTCTTGTGGCTACCAATGATGTGCATTATCTCACTCAAGATGATGCAGAGGCTCAAGATGCCCTGATTGCTGTTGGCACACGCAAACTAGTCTCTGATAAAGATCGGCTTTCGATGCTTGATACGCCAGAATTTTATTTAAAAACTCCAGAACAGATGGCTGATCTTTTTGCTGATTATCCTGAAGCTATCAGCAATACACTAAAAATTGCAGAAAGCTGTCAGCTAGAAATACCAACAGGACAACTGATTTTCCCTGAATTTGATATCCCCAAAGGTGAAACCGAGAACAGTTATCTTAAAAAGTTAGCTTTAGAAGGTTTAGAGAAGAAATTCACAAAATTAGATCAAAAAATACTTGATCGACTCGAATATGAGCTAAAAATTGTTCATGATAAAGGCTATGATGCCTACTTTTTAATTACTCATGATTTTGTTACTTGGGCAAAAGAGCAGGGTATAGGCGTTGGCCCTGGTAGAGGTAGCGCGGCAGGCTCATTGATTTCTTATGGTTTAAATATCACTACCATTGATCCTTTTGTGCATGGATTAACGATTGAAAGATTTCTCAATCCTGAAAGACCTACACCTCCAGATTTTGATATTGATTTTGCTGATGACAGAAGAGACGAGGTCATTCATTACGTTGCGCAAAAATATGGACATGATATGGTCGGTCACGTCATTACATTTGGAAGAATGGAGGCCAGAGCCGCAATTAGAGATATCGGTAGAGTGCTTGGTATGCCTTATGAGGAACCAGACAGAATCGCTAAACTAGTACCAAATAATCCTCAGCAAAAAGTGAGTTTAAGTGAAGCAGTAAAGACAGTTCCTGATCTCATTGAGTATTACAAGCAAAAGAAATATAAAAAATTATTGGATTTAGCAATTAGAGTCGAAGGCACCGTTCGACATAGTAGCGTTCATGCGGCAGCCATAATTATTGCTGATAAACCTTTACCAGAGTACACCCCAATC
>CAZQWI010000059.1:0-1195 GCA_964596995.1 uncultured Pseudomonadales bacterium | reverse complement strand
GTGACTCAATATGATATGTACTCGCTTGACTGTAATATCAATGATGATGCAATTGGTTTAATTAAGTTTGATTTTCTTGGATTGCGTAACCTCTCAACCATTCAAACCGCCTTAAGATTAATTAAAGAAAGTCAAGGAGTTGATCTTGATATTGATACCATTCCCCTTGATGATAAAAAAACTTACAAACTTATCAGCAGTGGTGAGACAACCGGCGTTTTTCAGCTTGAATCTGCCGGTATGAGAAGAGTGGCTCGAAATCTTAAAACCTCAAAATTCTCCGATATTACCGCTATGTTGGCGCTGTATCGCCCTGGTCCAATGGACCTAATCCCTCAATTTATCGAAAGTAAACTAAATCCTGATAAAGTCACCTATCCTCATCCATCATTAAAAACTGTTTTAGGTGAAACATACGGCATCATGGTCTATCAAGAGCAAATTTTAGAGATTGCTCACGTGATGGCTGGTTATACACTCGGTGAAGCCGACATTTTACGTAAAGCCATCGGTAAAAAGAAAAAGAAGATTCTCGACCAAAACAAGAAAAGGTTTATTCGCGAATCAGTTAAAAATGAGTATGACGAGCAGACTGCCATCAAAGTTTGGGGCTTCATAGAAGCATTTGCTAATTATGGTTTCAATAAGGCTCATGCCGCTAGTTATGGCATGATCTCTTATCAAACCGCTTATCTTAAGGCGAACTATCCGGTTGAGTACATGACAGCCTTAATGAGTGTGGAGTCAAACTCAAAGTCTGCTAGTCGAGATGAAAAGATCGCAGTAGCCATCGAGGCTACAAAACAGATGGGAATTATTGTACTGCCTCCAGACATCAACTTATCAAAAATTGATTTCACCATTGAACAAAATAAGAAATCATTAAATGGCAAAGCAATCCGCTTTAGCTTAAACGCCATTAAAAATGTAGGCGAGGCTGCTTTGGAGAATATTATTGAAACTAGAAATAAGATCGAGAAATTTCAATCATTTACTCAATTTATTCACTTAACCGATACCAGAAAAGTTAACAAAACTGTGCTTGAGTCATTGGTAAAAGTTGGAGCAATGGATAGATTTGGAACCAGGGCCAGTATGCTTGAAAGTTTTGAGGAGATTAGACAAACCGCCGCAGCTTTTGTCAGCGAGGATGATGGTCAAGACAATCTGTTTGCTTCAGTGTCAGAAGAAATCA
>CAZQWI010000058.1:2032-4945 GCA_964596995.1 uncultured Pseudomonadales bacterium | reverse complement strand
TAAAGCTGCTAGCAAGGTTAAAGAAAAGAAGGAGTATGAACACAAAACCAAGAACAACTAAAGTTCTTGGTGAGTTGGGTGAAAAACAAGCTAGCGATTTTTTGATTCAACAAGGTTATAAGATTTTAGAGACTAATTTCCGATTTAAACAGCTAGAGATTGATATCATCGCTCTTGATGAAAAAGAGGATGAGTTGGTTTTTGTTGAGGTTAAAACTAGATCAAATAAAAGTTTTGCAGAAGCAGAAGTTCAAGTTAGTCAGCAACAGTTAGCAAGGATAAGTACGGCAGCACAGATTTATCTTGAGAAAAAGAGATTGAATAAATGCTTTAGATTCGATATCATTAACATATTGCCTGGGAAGATAGAGCAGTTTGAGAATGTAACTGCTCAGTGGTAAAAAAATATTAGACGGCCCCATCGTCTAGTGGTTAGGACATCAGGTTTTCATCCTGACAACCGGGGTTCGATTCCCCGTGGGGTCACAACAGCAAATATCATATATTTGAAACCAAAGTAATTGTTTTACTTTTTCCGCCTCATTAGATTTGCAACTCCACTAAACATCAGTGGATTGCTAACATCTTGAATATCGATTTCATATGTAACCTCTTTATTTCTTTTCATTTTGGCCAACAATGATTGGATGGTATTCCTCACTCTAGGTATTAATGTTGCATCTGAGCTTTTTGATTAAATGACAATATCAATATCGCTGCTTGATGAAGCAGCTTGCTTTGCAACTGATCCTACAATTACAAACTTCACTCGTTTCATTAAATCTGGATGAAACCTCCTTAAACTTAACTCAAAATCATCAAACCACTTCTTTCTTAGAGATGATTCTTTCTTACAGTTTGCTTCAATAATTCTTGATTTTCCTGCTTCATTTGAATAAATTTCAGTCATGATCTGATGAAAATATTTACAATTATAAATTCATTTACTTCTCGACTATTGTTTCATTATTTAATCACTTGTCAAGGAAAAAAATATCTAACAGATATTCATTTAATTTTTTACGCCTTCAAGTTAAAATGCTCTCTGGCACCTTACAAATAATGGTTTAAACTATGACATACGACATCGCGATTGTTGGAGCCGGCCCCGCGGGTTTATTTGCAGCCTACGAACTCTCAAAAGTTTCTAAGAAGAAACTGAAGATTGTAATTATTGATAGAGGCAAGATGATAGGGGATCGCTCTCCAAAAGAAGCGATGTGTGGTGTTGGAGGCGCAGGTACATTTTCTGATGGCAAGCTAATCTTTACGCCAGTTTTATCCCATGAAAAAATTCTCGATATTGTTGATAGAAGCGAGTACATTAGCAATATTGATTATGTTGAAAATATCTTCAATCAGCATGGAGTTGATGCTCCATCAACCCCAGAAAATATTGATGAGGCACAACAGCTAGTTGATCTGTGTAATACTCAGGGTATTAATCTATTTATTAAGAGATGTCGTCACATTGGTTCCAACAATCTTCCAGCTGTGATTCAAAAAATCGTGGAAACTTTGCAAAAGCAAGGCATAAAATTTTTATGCAACACCGATATTCTAGAAATTCAAACCACCAAAAATAAAAATAAAATAACAGGTCTTAAAACCAAAGACTCAGTAATTAAAGCTAAGCAATATCTTGTGGCTCCTGGTAGAGTAGGAGCAAAATGGTTGCAAAATCAAGCAAAAGAGATTGGCCTAAAATTTTCTTATCAAAAGATTGAGATTGGAGTGAGAGTCGAGTTTCCCGCAGGCGTGATGGCCAAACACTCAAAAATTATGCACGAGAACACCTATCTAATGCAGACCCCAACTTTTGATGATGTGGTTAGAACATTTTGTCCGTGTCCTAATGGCAAAGTAGCACTTGAAAGATATGGTGAGTATATCTCAGTCAATGGCTACTCAAATGCCAGAAGTAAATCTCCTAACTCAAACTTTAATCTTACCACCGAGGTTTCTTTAACCAATCCAGTTGAAAATACAACCGAGTTTGCTATCCTTATCGCCAAAACCGCCACCTTACTTGGGGGTGGCAAACCTTTACTACAAAGACTAGCCGATCTACGAATAGGAAGAAGAAGTACTTGGGATAGAATCAATCGTAGCTACGTTCATCCAACTTTAAAAGATGTCACTCCTGGAGATATAGCTTTAGCCATGCCTTACAGAATTGTGACTAACTTATTGGAGGGTCTGGAGATGCTAGACACAGTTTTACCGGGCATTAATGCCGGCTCAACATTGCTCTATGCTCCAGAAATGAAGTTGAGGGGCAATCGCATCAAGGTCAATCAAAAAATGCAGTCTCAGATTGAGAATCTATATTTAGCTGGAGATGGCCCAGGATTAGCTGGAAATATCGTTGGCGCCGCTGTTAGCGGGATTTTTGCGGCAAGAGGGATGAACCAAGATCTATAACCAAAAATAGCAATCCTGACACAATAATGCCAAGAATTTATACAGTCTTATTTAGTATTTCAACAGCAAGTTCAAGAACTAAAGCTGGAGTTTTTAGATCACCTCTAACTCTATCAGGAGCTTCCAAAAAAGCCTCATCAATTTTTTGAGTTACGGCATCAGCGGTTAATTCCCCTCTAATAATTTGGGCTAGCCAAAATTTATAAGTCTCTAATAATTCTGTAGTCATACCCGGAATAGAAGGCAGTTGGGGTTTAAGTCCCTCAATTAAAGATTTAAATGTATTAAGTAATTGTTCTGGAATAAAATCTTTAAAGTGTTTTTGGTCTTTTAAAAATTGTGAATAATTCGCTTCTATATATCTAGTTGAAGGCTTTCCAACAGAATCTGGATATCTCATACTTTGATCATTAGTTGCATTGCTAGGTTGATCGCTTCCAGTTAGACCATCAGATGCAGCCTCATCTACAAATTTTCCATAATCAGCTT
>CAZQWI010000058.1:0-2022 GCA_964596995.1 uncultured Pseudomonadales bacterium | reverse complement strand
GGTCCAGTTAAAAGACTACCAGCAGAATCTTGACCCGTATGAGCATATTTTCCTTCTTTATCTGCCATAAATATTATCCTTAATTACTAATTTAGTGTTAATATAAAAGTAACAGATATTAATCATAAAGTCTAGCTTTTGCATAGAGTTTATTTAAAATAAAAAAATGTCAGGCTCTGAACTTGCAACACAATTTAAAGAAAAACCTAGAGGCTATCAAGCTCTTTTGAGTTTGGCTGGAGAAGAGTTTTTAAAAAAAGCTTTTGATCCAGATTCTGCTTCAGAAGGATATAGTCTTAACCAAAGACGAGTTTTTTCTAAAGAGGAGGCAGAAAGATTAAGCTCAATTGCTCATCCCTTAATTTCTGCTCTTAATCAAGAGCTACATATTTCTCTCCAAAAAGCTAAACCAAGCACTTTCGAGTTAATTGAGAAAAATATTAAAGATTATTTTTTTGATTATTTAGCAAAAGAAAAAGCTATTGATCAAGCAGTTTATGCTTGCGCAGAACTAGCATCATCTCAAACAGATGAAGAAAACTCTTCATTAGTCAGTCAACTAAAATTTATAATTTTAACGCTCAAAAGAATTCTTGGCGATAACAGCCTTCTTCCATTTCAATTAAGCATTTATGATCCAAAAGTAATCAATATCAATCCAGCTTCTCAGCCAACATATTCAGATAAGGAATATTTACAAAATTCGTTATTTAATCTTATTGATAGAACTCCATCAAAAAAGGAGTCACCTACAACCAATCCTCCCAAAAAAAGCATTCTTTCTAGAGCAGTCAATTCACTAAGAGGTCATACCAATAAAGCAGAAGATTTAAAAAGTAGTAGTCAAACCCCAGAACAAAGTTTGTCGAGAGAGCAAGTTAATGGGGTTTTAGATATTTTAATCAGTGCCTATTTTAAACATTATCTCATTGATGCTTATCAGAGCATGTTCAATCTCTATTTCACCACCATTCACCAACAACACAATGATTATCAAGAAAGAGAGAAAGAAAAAGTTGAAGCTGCGATTATGAATTTAGAAAGAGAAGAATATTTAGAAACAAATCCTACAGCTAGATTAGTAACTTTGCAACCAATATTTGGATTACCTTTGTTACTGAAAACTATGTTATTTGAAAAAGATAAACCCGAAATCGCTGAAGTCTACAAAGTTCATCAAAAAGGGAAGTATGTTCCTTATTATTCAGTCGAAGTTGCAATAGAAGATCCTCCAGGTGTAAAAAATTGGAGAGAAATTCTTCGAGTCTATCAATCTGATGGAGATCCTCAAAACGCAATGACCACCACCGCAACAGTCATAATTGTAGATGAGAGTCCTGAAGTGATACAACTACTTAAATCCATTAAAAAACAGGATCTGCTTTTTCTTCAAGATTAGATTAGATATCCTCTTGATCATAATTTGAGAATAGATAACTAATTTTAAAATTGATGATAATTTTTTTCATTCAATAAGCAAAAACTCTTCTGCTACAATGCTAAAATATGCAACTTTCAGCAGATAAAAAAGAGATTCTACTTCAACTTTCAAGTTGGCTACAAAAACAACCCTCTCAGTTTATTTCTGTTGGAGGTTATGCAGGTACAGGCAAAACCACCCTCATTGCCATTTTAAGAACGATCCTTTACAAAAAAAGTCCAAAACTAAAGATAGCTTTTGCTTCTTATACAGGAAAAGCAACCCAAGTCTTACAAAACTTTTTAAAAAAGAGCAACTCACTTTATTCCAAAGATTTTGTTGGCACCATTCATTCGCTTATTTACACGCCAATAGTTAGCAAAGAGGGCATAATTATTGGCTGGGAAAAAAAACAAAAACTAGAGTTCAACTTAATTATCATCGATGAAGCTTCGATGGTTAGCCAAGAGATTTGGGAGGATCTTGTCTCTTTTAATTTGCCAATAATAGTTTTTGGCGATCATGGCCAGCTGCCTCCAATCGGTAATAGTTTTTCATTAATGAAAAATCCTGATTTAAAACTTGAAACCATTCACCGACAA
>CAZQWI010000057.1:0-4992 GCA_964596995.1 uncultured Pseudomonadales bacterium | reverse complement strand
TCGTTATCTATACCCGCTTAAATACGCTCTTTGTTGAAAAGGCGCTTTTTTGCTCCCTTGTATTTGCATATATACTGTATCTGATGTTTTATGAGGTGGCCGATTACTTTACCGGATCAGGCATTAATTACGCGGTTGTTTATCACTTGAAATACAGTTTTTCGGAAAGCGGATACCTGGATTATTGGAAACTGATCATCGTATCCATTTTTTTTGCATTGGCAGGTGCTGCATTTGCGGTATTGCTTTTCAGGGGGGTATTTCAAAGGAATGGCGGTAATCATAACGGCAGGATATGGAAAACAATTCTATTGTTTGTTATATTAACCGCTTTTATTCTGAATCCTGCCACTTTTAATTTGTATAGTTTAAACGCGTCGCCAAAATTTTTCGAAAAAACCGAAAAAGAAGATCGCAGCAGTCAATTGGATCGTTTTTATGAGCTTTATAAGCAACCCTCTATTCGACAAACGGGCCCAAGTAAAAACCTGGTATTCATATATGCCGAAAGCATGGAGCGGAGTTTTTTTGATTCGAATATTTTCCCCGGATTGATTTCAGGCCTTCGTGATATCGAGTCAAAAAGCATGTCCTTTACGGATATCCGTCAGGTCGAAGGGGTTGGATGGACCATGGGGGGGATTGTTGCCAGTCAATGCGGAATCCCCTTGCTTTACGCACCCGCTAATAGCATTTTAATGTCAAAAATGAAGGATTTCTTACCCCTCGCTCATGGCCTGGGAGATTTGTTACACGAAGAAGGGTATTATCTGTCTTTCTGGGGCGGCGCTAATCTTGCTTTCGGAGGAAAGGGGAATTTTTTTACTTCAAAGAAATTCGATGAGGTCTGTGGTAAAGACCAGCTTCAGGATAAAATACCCGACAGATCAAATATAAACAACTGGGGATTGTTTGATGATGATTTGTTGAATCTGGCTTTTCAACGGTATCTGGAATTGTCCGAGACAAAAGAGAAATTCGGTCTCTTTGTTTTGACCGTGGATACGCATGCGCCTGATGGAAACCCTTCAAAGTCCTGCCGAAATATCGTATATCAAGATGGTTCCAACCCTTATTTAAACGCCGTTGCCTGCTCGGATTTCCTGATTTCCGAATTTGTTCATCGAATTATGGAATCGCCTTACTATAAAAACACTGTTGTGGTGGTTTTTTCGGATCATCTGGCGCACGGCAACTCGGCTTCGTTTTTATTAAAAAAGACAGATCGAAAAAATCTGTTTATGATTTCCTCCAAAGAAATATCACATTCGGCAACAAATTCTAAAACAGGGTAATAAGATTTAGAACTAAAGCCCTCTGAATCAGTATCAGTTTGTTCGCTAACATCAACAACTTTTGCCATGGTTTTCACACCATTTTTAGCCAGTTTTTGATTTTTCTTAAAGGTAAAGACACCAAAAGCAGAAAGTGATAAGCCGATAATTAGAAGTAGTATGTTCATAAATGATAAAAATAATAATTAATTATTTACAGCAACATCTAGCGTTAAAAGCGAATAAGGGTACATACTTAAATGTTGTTGAGCAGGAATAAGATCCCCAACAAGAATAACCTGTTGCTGGATCTTGAATACCAAAAAGGTTTGCCCATCTAGCTTCAACCTGATTTCCTCCTGCGCTAACAAAACAAAAAACAGGACAGCTACCTTCTTCTTCAGTGCAAGTTTTTCCAATTGATCGGCAGTACTCGTTACAGTTATTGCCAGTAGTGGCTCTATGCCAAGCAATCTCGGCTGGTGGAGCGGGGGTGGGTGTGGGTCTAGCTGAACCTGGATCTATGGGTTGGCCAATAAGGCTGATATTTTCTCCATTAACACACACATAGCACTCGTTTGCAAGGCATTGTTCAATCTCCTGTCCAAATTTGTCGTAACCGCTAAGGGGATGATTGTAAAAAGCTTGGGATTTTGGTTTGAAACACAAATATATTTGTTGATTGTTAACATTTGCCGAAAGAAAAATATTATTTAGCTCTTGGTTATTTGTGAAGCTTTCTTTAACTTCATCTGTTTCTCGTAGTTTATCGATGAAAGCTATGCCCTCATCAGAATTCAAGGCTACTCCTGAAAGATCTGATTCAATTGGGAAACTACCCCTAATGGTATTACTTCTAATCGCTGCAGAATATGTTTGGGAAACAGCCTGAAGAGTGCTGGTGTCTATACCTCTATTAATGAGTTCTGTAGGGTTAATTGCAGAGATAACAGCTATGGCAACAACAGCAAAAATGACAACGATAATTAAAATCTCTATTAAGGTAAAGCCTGTTGGTTTAGATTCCATATACTAATGATAGTTGATCACACATATGTAATCAATATATGAACTATTTTTAATTATATAATGGTCGATTATGAATATACTCCGTGAGTTTGCTCAGGGAATAATCAGAATATTTCTTCTTAATTAATCTATCAATTAGCGAATTTATTATGAATAAAAAAATCAATCTTTCTTTATTTTTAAAAAATAATGTGAAACCAGCCTTGGGATGTACCGATGTGGTGGTAATTGGTCTGGCTGGAAGTGCGGCATACTTAGCGGCGCAGGGTCGAACTCCCCAATCTTTAGGTAGTTCGAGTCAAGAAATCGGCAGCCAAGAAAATGATAAAAGTTTATTAAATCATCTTGAGACTGTTGAAATTCAACTTGATCGCAATATCTTTAAAAATGCTCAGTCAGTCAATCTTCCAATGCCAGACAATATGTTGTCGAAAATGGAAAAGGGAATAGAGTTTGGCGCATCTTTGGGCATTTTTTCATCAATAGAAGATTATCAAAAAGAGGAGCTGTTGACGATCTTTTCTCAAGTTAATCCCCAAATTATTAAGAAGGCAAAAGCATTAAAATCAAAAGTTAAATTCAAGGTTGAGGTGGTTGATTCGTGGACTGGGAAATCAAGTCTTGATGTTAGGGTTAAGATGATTTTCAACGAACAATCCGAGATGAAATTTTCTGAGGCTAGAATCACTCATTCCTATACACATATTAGCCATATTGCCAACTCGAACGGAGTTTTGTATCAAGATAATAGTTCTGAAGAACAAGAGGTTGAAGAGAATAACCAGTTGGATATTCTATCAAAGCTATTGTTACCAGAAATGATAACAGCCGTTCAGGATTTACCAAATGAAGCCCAACAACTTCTTCAAAAAAATATTGAGATGAATACCCTTCTTAGTAATAAGGGCTTGGAGGGCAAGCATGGTTTAAAACTAGGTTATTCTTTAACACAGATGATTGATGATGGCTCTTTATCTGATGATCTAGTTAATTATGCAAAATCATTAGCTGCTGCTGCAGGTGATGCGAGAATGGGTGGGGCAAAACTGGCAGCAATGAGTACAGCTGGATCTGGGAATCAGGGTATTACCGCCACCGTTCCAATTATTGCTGTGGCAAATAGAATTGGGGCTAAACAGCTAAAGATATCATCAGCTCAGCAAAAACAGAGGTTGATGCAATCACTGGCTTTATCTCATTTAATTACTTCTTATATAGCTTTTTATTCTGGAGAACTATCAGCTTTGTGCGGTTGTGCTGTGAAGGCAGGAGTTGGAGCTTCGGCAGGGTTAGCTTACTACCTTGGAGGCGGAAAAAGGGAAATTGCTTGGGCGATGGAAAATGTGGTTGCTAATATCACTGGCATGATCTGCGATGGAGCTAAAGAGGGCTGTGCCTTAAAATTAGCTACTGCAGCTGGGGTGGCTGTTGAGAGCGCACTATTGGCCATGAGAGGAGTAAAAATTCCTACCGATAATGGTATTTTAGCTTCATCCATTGAACAAACATTGAAGAATATTGGAGATATTTCTGAAGCAATGATAAAAACTGACCAGGTGGTGGTACAAAAAATGATGTTAAAATAAAATTATGAAAAAACAGATAACTTCACCCAAAGCTCCCGAAGCAATCGGGCCTTATTCGCAGGCAATAAAGATTAACGACTTCATTTATACCTCAGGACAGATAGCGCTTGTTGGTGGTAAGCTAATTGAGGGCAATGTCGGCGATCAAGCCAGGCTAGTGATGGAAAATCTAAAAGCAGTGCTAGAGTCTGCAGGCGCAAGTTTTAATAATGTGGTTAAAACCACCATCTTTTTGACTGAGATGGCTGACTTTACTGCGGTTAATGAGGTCTATGGTAGTTTTATGAGCCAACCTTATCCAGCTAGAGAAACGGTGAGTGTTAAGCAGCTGCCTCTCAATGCTAGCGTAGAAATCAGTATGGTGGCGTATATAGGAAATTAACTAAATTATTTTAATTTGGTTTATTAATTTTTTTAAAAATTTATTCAAAGATTGAAAAAATATGAAAGCCTTTATTCAATTGATTGCTGATTATGGAGTTGGTGATCCTGCTTTTAGTGAAGTAATTCAACGATTGAAAGCTTTGGATGCAGATTTAGAAATCCAGCCAACCTCGGTTCCTGCATTTTCTACCGTTGCTACAGGTTATTGGATTGCTCAGTTTGCCAGAGGTAAACAACCCTCAAATTATATTATTTATGCGAATACTGCTCCTAGAAAAGATGCGAAACAAGAAAGAAAAAATAACGAGGGCGAAAAACTAACTTATGCAGTTCTTAACAATGGTACCAAGATTGTTGCGGTCAATTCTGGTTATAGCTTTTCTTTTATTAAGAATGAGATTAAACAACTTAATCTTGTAACTGTTGCGAATGCTGGTTCCCAGTTTCGTTCAAGAGATTATTATCCTCAGGCTGTGGTTGGCTTTCTTCATGGGGAGTTAGAAACGTATGTTGGGAAAAATCTTAAACCTAAAGATATCATTCCAGACATTCCAGAGAATCTTTTAGCTTTTGCTGATGGTTATGGAAATTTAAAAACCACTATCAAACGCAATCAAATAAACTTTGAGGCTGGCACTAGAGTAAAAATTACTCTTAATCAAGTAAAAAGATTAGCTACTTTTGCAACAGGTAACTTTGAGGTAAAGGATGGAGAATTG
>CAZQWI010000056.1:1478-4995 GCA_964596995.1 uncultured Pseudomonadales bacterium | reverse complement strand
GGCTTTTGCTAAAGCTCACGAGTTAGGACTATTCACAATTTTATGGTGCTACCCAAGAAATGATGCCTGGAAAAAAGATGGCAAAAACTATGAGTCAGGCGGAGATGTAACGGCTCAAGCCATTCATCTTGGCGTAACTATCGAGGCCGACATCGTCAAGCAAAAGATGCCAACTCAACACGCTGCTTTTTCAGAATTAGGATTTTCTAAATATAATCTTGAGATGTATCAAAAGTTAGCTACTTCTCATCCAATTGATCTAGTTCGTTATCAAGTCGCTCATGCCTACATGGGTAAAATTAGTTTATTAAACAGTGGAGGAGAAAGTGTTGGCGAGAGTGATCTTTTGGAAGCAGTTAAGGCTGCTGTAATTAATAAACGTGGCGGTGGAGCTGGACTGATTATGGGGAGAAAGGCTTTTCAGAAACCAATGAAAGATGGCATTAAAGTTTTACATGCTGTCCAAGATGTATATCTTAGCTCAGAAATAACTCTAGCCTAAATCTTTATTTAAAAAATCTCTCAGCTTGGATAAAGCCATGCTTCGGTGACTCAGCTGATTCTTGATTTCAAGCCCAAGTGCCGCAAACGTTTTATCATGCCCGTTGGGGATGAAAATGGGATCATAACCAAAGCCAGCGCTACCAGATGATTGCATAGCTATCTCTCCCTCAACTTTTCCCTCAAAATAATGCGTTTGGTGATTATGAGGATTATATAAACAGACTGTAGTCACAAAGGCCGCTGTTCTGTTAGATTCGTTTTTAAGCTTGTTTAATATACCCTTGTTCCTATCCATATCTGTCCCTAGCAACCATCTTCCAGAAATTATACCCGGAAAACCAGCCAAAGCTTCAATAACTAAGCCTGAATCATCAGAAAAAGCTTGAAGATTAGTTTTATCTGCAAAGAATTTTGCTTTCAAAAATGCATTCTCTTGAAAAGTATTGCCAGTTTCCTCGAGATTAATATCTCTTAAATCATTAAAATCATTCAATGAAAACAGCTCAAGGTTTAAACCACTAAATATCTTAAAAACTTCTTTAATTTTTCCTTGATTGGCAGAGGCAAATAAAAGCTTCATGAGTTACTAAAAATTATCCCATTCCACCTAGCAATCCTCCAAGACCACCACTCATAGACTGAATTTTCTTAGCAGCTAGCTGTTGTGATTGAGTAATAGCCTTGTTTAACACCTTAACAGCATCATCACTACTAATACCTTGGACTGAGAAATGCTTAATCTTTTGATCACCGCTAATAACCACAACTATGTCACCCTCTTCAACCTTAATCTCTTCTGCAGATAGCTCTTGTTGCATCTTTTGAGCTTGCTGTCTAAGTTGGTTTAAATTACCAAGCGCTTTTAATGGATTTGCCATATGATTATTCCTCAAACATATTGTTAATAATTGTTTAGTATAACATACAGTATACTTTAGTCGTTGGTAGAAAATCTGTGTTATTGGTGAGTCAAATATAACAAACTATTGCAAAAATATCCTATAACTGCTAAAATTCTGGTTATTATTAATTGGAAATTCAATTAATAAATAATAAAAATCAATTAAAAAAATACCATGAGACAAGAACGAGTACAACTAAGTCCAGAAGCAAGAAATGTTAGAAAACAAACTGAAAAAAGAAGAAAAGCAAGGGAAAATATTGAGGCTGAATGCTCTAGACTAAATGTAGCTATTGAAAATCAAAGACAAGCCATTCGCATCAGAGATTTCGATGATCTACTTGATTCCATTCTAGAATTCCCTGATTCTTTGTTTAGATATGCGATTGATTCTGAAAGCAAAACCATTGTAATGGAAGTTGATATGAACTTCATAAAAGAAGTTTTAAGAAGAATTGACAATTATCCAGATGAAAACCTTGACATAACCGATAGGTTTGGTTTACAAAGAAGGTTAAGTCGAATTGTTACATCTATTTGCCTCAAATTTAACATAGATTTACCTATCTCAGATCAAGCTAAATAATAATCAATTCTCAAAGAAAAAAATATGGCAACTCAAAAAGAAAAACCTCAAGCCATTGACTCTCTAACTCAACTTGCTCAAGAAATAAGTGAATTCTTGAATAAAAATAATTCTGCCAATCTTGAAACCACTCAATTTGACAATAAGAAAAAACTCAGCCACATTATCAATATTCTAGTTACTGTAGTTGCTGTTTGCACAGAAAATGGGTCAAGACTCAGTAAAGTAAAAGAACAAATTCAACCACTTCTAACAAATAGCGGTAAATATTTCACTCTACAAATTGACGGTCTTGACAACTTTAAATTAGTTTCAAATTTTAACGAAATTCGCTCACTCCTTGGACAATTATTATCAATTATTGCTCAAGCATCATTAGATATGCCAATTCAAGAGTCTCTTTCAGCAACAACTGAGGATCTGACTTCCGCATTTCCTGAAGTAATCACCTCTACTATATTAAGACTACTAGCTGATGGAACCACAACCTCAGAACAGCTAGCTGAGGCCTTACGTGCTCAACTAGCTCAAGAAAGAACAGCGGCTGAACAGATTTCCAGATTACATCAAACTATCCAAGAATATGAAAAGCAAATCCTAAGAGATAAGCAAGAGGCCGCAGAAGAAACAGCTAAGAGAAGAGATCAGGAACTTAATGATCAGATCTATGCTCTTAAACGAGAAAGAGGTTATGATAAGACAATGCTAAACATCAAGCTAGGAGCCGAAAGAAGAAAGGCTAGAAGAGAACTATTTGAAGAAATGGACATTACTCTTGTAGTAAATCTTCTAGAAAAATACGATTTATTTATAGATAATCCCGAGACAGAAGATATTAATTTGGGACTCGATAAAGCATTTGTTCAAATATTGGCCATGAGAGCTTTTTCGCTAAAAACAACCTTAGCAGGTAAACTTAAAGATAAGATCAAAAATCTCGTTAGAGATGGAATAAATCCTGGTTTAATAGACTCTCTTTTTGATCAAGCAGAAAAGTGGATTGAGGTTCGCTCGAGTCAATCTGATCAATAGATCAGCCTACATCAGTGCTTCCTCAGCCAATGTCTCTAAACTCTGAGTACTAGACGGGACGTCTAGCACCTCTGCTTCAGTTGGAGGAGCTGAAAGCATAAATTTAAAGGCGATCTTATCCCCCACTATCATTTGACCACACTCCTCTATGATCTGTTTTAGTTTGGGTTGTTCTAGCTGTTCTTGATGGAATCGATAATAGACCTTAATCGTAGCTACTCCATTTGGACCTGCCTGAGGTTGTCCAGAGCGGAGCAAAGCTGCCAAGGTTGAGTTTCTGTTCTCGACTAACTTTAAAAAATCATGCCAATTCTCACACAGATGATTACTCAGAGAACTCGATGCAAGAGAATCTCCTAAGACAACCTCATCTTCATTTTCCTTTGTATCGACAACGATTACTGAGTCCTCAATCTTTTCAGAAAAAGCATCCACTAAAGTATCTTTCGTCATTGTTTGTTTAGATGGTTGAGACTGAGTGCTCTTTGCAGTTG
>CAZQWI010000056.1:0-1436 GCA_964596995.1 uncultured Pseudomonadales bacterium | reverse complement strand
TTTTTTAGAAAATTTTCCCGAGTCACTAGAGGAACTAGAACTGTTGCCTTTTGCTTTTTGAACTATTGAAAGTAGTAAAAGTTCTATCGGCAAAAAAGCGATAGGAGAGTTTTGTTGCAAATTAGCAGCATTGAGTTGATTAAGCAAATACTGAGCAACTTTTTGTTCAAGTTGAACCTCACCCTCAACCACTCCCAGATTAACCAACAGCTCATGATGAAGATATTCAAAAAGCGATTGCAAAAAATAGTCTTCATTAAAGTTTCGTTGACGCAAATCATCAAATAAACTCACCATTCCCTTTTCATCCTTGGCTAGAACTAGTTTGAGTAGCTTTTTGACCTCAACAATCGCTGAGCCGCCAATTAACTTATCTACTTCTGCCAAATTGACATTACCTGACTGACTGGCAATTTCAGCCAACTTAACCGCATCGCGAAAACTACCATCAGCTCTTCTAGCAATCTCTAGAAGTGCATCCTCCTCATAACTAATTTTTTCTGATTCTAAAATCTTTTTTAATCTCTGAGTAATCTCGGTTGAACTAGCTTTGTAAAAAGAGATCAGATTGCATCTAGAAACAATTGTTGCCGGAACTTTATGAAGCTCAGTCGTGGCTAAAATAAAAACTACATGAGCTGGTGGTTCTTCCAAAATCTTTAGCAGAGCGTTGAATGCCTCATTGGTAAGCATGTGAACTTCATCAAGAATATAAACAGAGATACTTCCCTCTTGGGGTGGAATATAAACTCTTTCTCTCAGCTGACGAATATCATCAATACCACGATTGCTAGCAGCATCCATCTCTTGTACAACCAAAGAGTGACCTTGAAAAACTCTTCTAGAGAAATCTGAATCTGGGTCAGGTTCAACTAATTTAGTTTTATCTTTGTCTTTAGTAAAGAAAATATTCTCGACTGCTTTTTGATTACCCTGATCGTTAAGCATTGCCCCAATAATTCTTGAGGCAGACGTTTTACCAGTTCCCTTTGGTCCAGCAAATAAAAATGAGTGTGGAAAGGTTCCAGAATCCATCAGTTGTAACAACTGCTGACGAACTTGAGAAAGATCAAGATCGGCAATTTGGCGTGGACGATATTTAATAAACCAAGACATATTAAGAATTTATAGTTAGGTGATCATTCATGATGATAACCCATTAAGTGCATTAATCCATGCTCTAAATAGAAAGATAACTGATCGTCGACCATTTTTCCATAGCGTTTGGCCATCTTGACCGCTTCCGGGAAGCTGATCACAATCTCCCCCAGATGAACCAACTCTCCACTAGGTACAGGAAAGTCATTGAGTTGTTTTTTTTCATGTTGGGGAAATGACAAGACATCAGTGGTACCCTCATGTTTTAGATGTTTTTCATTTAACTCCTTAATCTTACGTTTACCAACTACCCAAACCTCTACTTGAGCGTTGTCAAT
>CAZQWI010000055.1:0-5000 GCA_964596995.1 uncultured Pseudomonadales bacterium | reverse complement strand
ATTGATGCCCGACTTGGATTCGAACCAAGATTGAAGGCTTCAAAGGCCTTTGTCCTGCCATTAGACGATCGGGCAATTAATCAATATGTTAATTGAAGCTTAGATTCTATCAAAAGACACCAGTTTTTTCAGCCTGAAATTTTTTTTAATATCCAAACAAACTCAACTTACTTAACAACGATTTTATTTTTAAACTGATCCCAACTTGCCACAACTGTGGCTAAAGCTGTAGTAAGAGGAGCTGCAAAGATTAATCCTACCGAACTAACTAAAGTCCGCACAATTTCTTCAACCACAATATCTTGAGAAATTACAAAGTTAAAGGGATGTGGATTATTTATAAAAAGCAACAATAGTGGTAAAGATGCCCCCGTATATACCAATACCAATGTATTCACCATCGAGCTAATATGATCCTGACCAATCTCCATCGCCTCTTGATATAACTCTT
This sequence comes from uncultured Pseudomonadales bacterium, assembly GCA_964596995.1. GTDB lineage: Bacteria > Patescibacteriota > Microgenomatia > UBA1400 > PJMF01 > DAOLOF01. Next base: position 4,549 of record CAZQWI010000055.1, on the reverse strand, counting down.
TTGGTTGTATATTTTTTTTGTTTTTTTTCAAAGAAAAAACCAAACCAGCTTGAGTTACTGTAACATCATCCAATGTTCCCAGTAAACCCAAAATTATCCCTGCTAGTAACAATCCTTTTAAGTTAATAGTTTCTTGTTTCTCAAAACTTAAAAAGGCAGCTTCTTCGGTGGCTAGCCCAGACAAATTAGTAGTATTAATTAACGTAACTGCTAACAAACTCGACACTATCAAAGCAATAACTGTAGCCACAACTGCGATATGAGTTTTTTTAACAAAACCGTGAGTTAAATAAAACGTGAGAGGAATAATAAATAAAGATAGAAGAGCTACCACCAAACTTGGATCAACTCCCTTTAGTAAAACTGGTAAAGCAACCTTAAAGATAACCAAAAAACTAAGTCCGAGAGAAATTAACGATCTTAATCCTTTCCATCCATTAACAATCACCACTAATCCTACAAAAATAATAAACAGCACTGTTAACTGCTGATCTCGAGCATATCCTGCAATACTTGCCTCTTGGTTGGTGATTGTTTCAGCAAAATCAAGCGATGAACTAGGAACATGAAAACTCACAAATACTTGATCTGAAAGCTTTAGCTTTTCAAACTGAGCCATCGGCTGACCCCCATGCTCCAATATTACCTCTACAGTGTTTTCTTGATACGACTTGAGATTTAAGCGAAGTAATTGATATGGAACTAACTGATCAGCTACTTCCTTCTCGCTATCTTCAATTATCTCTAATACTTCAGCTTTGTAAATTTCTTGAGTATTTGCGGATGGTTCAGATAATTCCTGAGCACTTACTTTTGTTAATCCTAAAGAAAAAAAACCACAAACCATAATAAATAATGATAAAAATCTTTTTAAACCCATTGTTATTTTTTCCTTTCAATCATTAACTGTACAAAACTTTTGAATAATTCTTTAGCCGATGCAGACAACTTAAGTTCCTTTGTCATCTGGTCAGTCTCTTTTTTCATCTGCAAAATAGACTGATTAACTTTTTCTTGAATGTTATAACTTAACATTATTTTTCTTACGTGTTGAATGTCAGCTGAACTAATATCTTTATTTCCAAATATCTTAAGTAGTTGATTTCTTTCATTAGCGTTAGCTACGGTAAATAGTTCATGTCGAAAAACAGTTTTTTTATCTTCTCTAATATCAGAACCTGTCGATTTGCCAGTTTCTTTGCTAGAACCAAAAAGATTCATTTCGTCATCTTTAATCTGGAAGATTATGCCAATATTTCTTGCAATTTTGCCAAGCAACTTTAGCTGTCGCTCATCATCTTGAGATAAAAACGCTCCCAGAAGTAATGGATTAACTACCGAGTAATCACCAGACTTTAGAGCATAAACATGATAAATATTTTCTTTATCAACTAGTCCTTTTCTTGTGGCTAAATAGACATCATCCATTTGTCCCCAAGCAGTTGAGTCCATCTTGTGATGATAAAAATCATTGATTTTTTTGGCTAACTTATCATTGCGAAGATTAAGCATAGCCTCAATTAATAACTTATTCGACCAAAAAATTAATAAATCACCTAAACAAATAGCCAGTGATTCACCCAGTCGATCAGTATTTTTAAAAAGTTTATCATCTAAATACTCAGAAGCGATTAATTTATGAAAAGTTTGTTGACCTCTTCGGTAATCATCTTGATCCATTACATCATCATGCAACAAAAAAGCGGACTGAGTAAGCTCAACCACCATCGCCATTTTTATTAAAAATTGAAAGTCTTTATCATTCTCATCTAGATTAGATGATTTTTTATCTGAAAAAAGATCGTATCCCAAAAATACTAGACTTCCTCTATATAACTTCCCCGAAACCACCATTTTTTTCAAAAAAGGAATACATTCATAAGAGAAAGAGGTCGTGTTTTGATCTTGCTGATCAAGAAATTCAATCAACGCTTCTGAAATTAGCTTTGCTCTTGCTGAAAAATATGTTTTTATCATGGTGCCAAATATTTAGTGATATTCTATCATCGACCAAACCACAGATAACAGGTAAAATATGAATAATATTTTCCCAATCATACTATGACCCAAAAAAATAAAAACCCAAACAATATTAGTCATCCAACGGAGTGGAACTTAAAACTTTTATATCAATCACCAACCGATCCACAGATACAATTAGATCTTGAAAAGTATAATGAAAAAAGAGCTATCTTCGCAAAAAAGTACAGTGATCGAACAGATTATTTAAGAGATGAAAATCAACTACTACTAGCCCTAACAGAATATGAACAGCTACTCAATGAACTAAGCGGTGCTAAGCCACTAATGTACTTTAGTTACTTAACTACCATCAGTTCAAATGATAACCAAGCTCACGCACAGTTAAATAAAATCACCACCCAGTTAACCAAAGCCTATAATCAACTTACTTTTTTTCCAATAAAAATCGGCAAAATTGATGAAGCGCTACAAACAAAATTTCTTCAATCACAGAACCTTGCTAGATACCGATATTTTTTATCTAAAAGATTTGAACTTGCCAAACATGACTTAAGCGAGCAAGAGGAAAAAATCCTTAATCTAACTGATCAATCTGGCTATCAAATGTGGGTTGAGGGAGTTACAAAGGCACTCAATAACCTCACAGTAAGCTGGAAAGGTAAAAAATTACCAATTTCTGAGGCCTCACAACTAATCTCTAAACTGCCAACAAAGCAAAGAAGAGAACTTCATAAAAAGACGCTTACAAAAATTTCAACGCTTAAAGAGTTTGCTGAAAGTGAGATAAACGCCATAGTAACCAATAAATCGATTGAGGACGAGTTAAGAGGATTCAAACTACCATACTCTTCAAGATTACTAGGTTCTCAAAATGATCAAGAAACCATTGAGCTTTTGGTAGAAGTTGTTAAACAAAATTTTAATCTCGCTCATCGATTTTATAACTTAAAAACCAAGTTATTAGATCTTCCAGAATTAACCTATGCAGACCGCAACGCAGAGATTGATCAACTGAAAACAGCATATAGCTTTGCTCAAGCTAAAAAAATAGTGACTGACACGTTTGATCAATTACACCCAAGTTTTAAAGAGATCTTTGAGAGATTACTAAATAATGGCCAGCTTGATATTTTTCCCAGAAAAAACAAATCTGGAGGAGCTTTTTGCTCATCCTCAACTAATAATCCAACTTTTGTGCTACTAAATCACACCAATGACTTTAACTCTGTAACCACACTAGCTCATGAGATGGGACACGCTATTCATTCGGAGTTAAGTAAAAAACAACCTGTCATCTATCAAAACTACTCAACCAGCATTGCCGAAACAGCTAGCACTTTTTTTGAGCAGTTTGTGTTTGATAAGTTAGTGGAAAACTTCTCGGCTAAACAAAAGATTGTGGCCCTTCATAATAAAATTCAGGATGACGTTAACACTATTTTCCGTCAAGTAGCATTGTTTAATTTTGAGCTTGAGCTTCACCAAAATATTGGGGAGACAGGATATCTGGATTACAATCAAATCGGTTCATTGCTTAACAGACACATGTCGAGTTATTTAGGTCCAGATGTAAAAATTTCTCAACTTGATGGTCGATTTTTCATAATTTGGTCACACATCAGAATGTATTTTTACACTTACACTTATGCTTTTGGCCATTTGATCAGCAAGGCAATGGTGAAACAAGTTAAAAAAGAACCTGAATCAATCGATAAAGTTATTGAGTTTTTGAGCGCTGGAGGCAGTGCCAAACCTAAAGAAATCTTGTTAAAGGTAGGAATTGATATTAATCAGCCAGACTTTTTCCTTCAAGGATTAAAAAGCATAGAAGAAAACATAAATCAACTTGAGAAAAGTGTAAAAGTTTAATCTTTTTTCTTTTGATTTTTTGCTGATTTACTCCTAAAAAAGAAGCCAACAATCTTGTCCCATTTTTTTCTGAGATATAGAAAAAGCCATCCAGAAACAATAAGAATAAAAGAGATTTTAATAATAGAATCAGTTGTATCGATCATCGATAACAAGCCGCTATATTTTCTCACTCCTTCATAAGCCAAGATCAAAAAGAACATGAAACGTATAAACGTTCCAGCAAATGTTGACCAAATATAAGTCCAAAGATTTAGCTTAACCAAGCCAGCAATAATTGAAACAGGTAATGTTGGAATAAACGGGAGAGCTCTTAAAAAAAACATGATGAAACCGTCTTTTCTTGTTCCGTCTAAATATTTACCATACTTTTCAATCTCATTCTCATCCACTCCTAAAACTTTGCCTAAAGTACTATGAGTGAGATAGTCCTCAAATTTATCAGCTATCCAGTAAGTCAATAAAGTTGCAATAGTTTTCCCTATAGTACCTGTTAAAGCGATCACAAATAAAAACATAAAACCTAAACCCTGTTCATACGTCAAGGACCCTGCTGTAATTGGGATAAATGGGGAGGGTAGTGGGGGAATTATCTCATCAACAATAGACCCAATAAAAGCAAAAAGTGGCAAAGGTATGGTTTTAGCCAAATTTTCAAGATACGCTATCGCTTGTTCTGTAAATTCTCCAAACATAT
>CAZQWI010000054.1:0-5059 GCA_964596995.1 uncultured Pseudomonadales bacterium | reverse complement strand
CACACCCCCTCATCTCCACAAAGAACTTCCAGTGGATCTTTTTTAGTTTATCGTGTGTTTTTATAGTCAACAATGATATTTTCTGCATGAAGTACTGCTATACTTTTTCATATGTTTGAACACGAAACAACAGTCTTAAAAGAAGATCTATCAACCAAGTTTGTATTCAATGGTGAGCAATTAGCTTCTTATTTATTTCTCATCCTTAATCAAGAGGGTTTGGCGAATGGAGATAAAGCAATTGAAGATTTGTTAGTTGATCTTAAGTTTAGAGTAAAGACAGAACCACAAATATATGTGGCAATGATGTCCATACTCAATATATTAAAGTTATGTATTGATGCAGACATCAACCAAGCTACAAAAGAAGAAAAAACTAAGGTTACGATACTTGGGGAAAATACAATTGAACAAGCCTTAACAACAATACAGTTTTTTAGGAAAAAAGCTGACACCAAAGCGCAACAATTATATCAATTAATTGGCGATATCATCAAAACTTATAAGCATTATTCTCATATGTCTGATGCTGAAATTGGAGAGTTCAACAGACTTGCTTCTATCGCATTACAAGTAAAACAAGATTCTACTCATCAAGGTGAAACAAAAGTCCTAACCGCCCATTTTGACTATTCAATAAGATTATATCAAGAAAGAGCAAATATTGACTTTCTAGAAAAATATCCAAAGATTCATTGGTTGATGAATGCAGAAGATTTCAAAAAACTTCTGAATGATCAAAACCAATTAGATTCTCCAAGACAGTGGGAGCTTAGCACTGTAGCTTATCACCCAGACGAAGAAATAAAAGCCCTATGGGGAGTTGATCTTGGAATTGGTGTAGAACTTAATGGAGAAGTGATTTGGGCATCTAATGAAGATGCAAGAAGCGATAATAGATTCCCTGATATTCCTGAAATTGCTCACAGAAAGTTTCCGTGGGGAGATGGTCAAGCTCTAATTATGAGTCCTGATTCTTTTTTAAAAACTCTACAAAGAGTAGACGAGTCTTTGATGGGAAATGGAGGGCATAATGAAGTAATCTTAAAAAGATGGAAGATCAAAACACTAGTTGTTGATAAAGATAAAGCAACAGTGAAAAATAAACAAATAATAGATGAATTAATTGCTATTGCAAAAGAACACGACATCCCAATTAGGTTTGTTTAACATCCTTCACATACCCATATGTGAGTAATTGTAGTTGTTTTTAGTCAGGAGATTACTCAAGTAAACACTCCTATCTAGTTCATCACTCCATTTGAATAGCTAAGTGGCAAATTGGTTCCACTTTTTACCAAGCATCTCCATAAAGAATTTATAATCAAATAGTATTTGGTTGCTCAAGAAATTTTATTGAGTCAATCATTTTCTCAATTAAGTTTAAAAATTTTTCTTCTGTGAGTTTGGTTTTTGGATCAACATCATACACATCAACTACTATTTGATATTTTGCGAAAATTTCTTCAGATCCATAAAATGTTCCTGTATAATTTGTTAATAAATCAGAAATTACTTTAGGAGAGTAAAAAACAATTTCATATTGCTTTAACCATCCAGTCTCTCTTTTATCCTCTGATTCAATAATCCGAAATAAATAAGAAATTCCCTTTGGCGTAATTTTATTACTCTCGAAACCCTCAGCTTCATTCAGAGTTTTATTTTCTTCTAAATATATAGGTGAAACATCTATCCTAATTGAGGGCAAAATACTTTGTGGATACTCACGATTTTCCAGTTCTTCCACGCATTCTTGAGAATAGTCAATATCATTAAAATCTGGCCCTTCTAAATCCTTTATCAAAGAGCATTCTTTTTGTTTACAAGTAATAGTAATTCCATGTTCTGAATATATTAAATCACCATTTAGACATTCCAAATCTTTGTGAAAATCACTAAATTTAAAACCAAAAAGTTGAGATTCAGCTGAATCGGTTTCATTCCTCAATAAGTTAAATTCTAAGAGAAGATAGTCAAGTTCATCAGAGGTTGAGGTGTCAAGAGACTGCTCATTATCAATATTTCTTGTATTAGATATGACAGATTCATCTCTAATACTATCTTTTGAAGAAGATTCAAGAAAAATAGATACCAATAAACTAGAACTGGTGATAGTCAAAACTAGTAGTATTATCGCAGTAATTTTGCAAAAATGTAATTTCTTAAACTGTCTTAAGTCATTTTTTTGCAATACTTCTTTTTGCATAGTATATCTAAATAGCTAACACGCCTACATAAAACCAGCCAATTATTCTCCGTCAATATATCGAGTAGTTGAAATAATTTGTCCAAACTCATCTTTCCAAGATTGCAGGGTTTCTTCATACATAGAAGATAGATTCAAACTTATATAAGTCCCGTCTCTTAGTTTTATTACATAACTTAAACCATAGGCAGGTTGGTAATGATTTTTCCCTGGATTCTTCTCGATTAAGTACCCCTCAATCAAATCATTTGCTATGTTCTGCGAACTTTTCTGATAAATCATCTGAGTTGCACTATCATCTGGTTCTGTTTTTACAACATCATCTTCCTTTAGCTCATTAATCTTCTCTTTGGTAAAAGTTTGATTATCAAAAAACATCCACACCCCTTCGTTTCCTAAAGCCAAGGGTGTTGTTTCAATAGGATAAGACCAATAAGCACCGCTTGCATGAAAACTGATTGGATAAAAAAAACTAATTCCATATTGATAATTGAGGTGCACTGCTTGATTGTTTAGAAGAGAATCTTGTAAAAAAACTGGAAGACTAAAGCATCCACTATTTTTACTTAGCAAAGAAGGATTTGTAGATTGGATAACTATAGTTCCATCATCAATCAACTCGTCGTTGCTCAAAAAGTCGATTGAAAATGGGATGTGATCCCTGATTGTCCAATCACCACCAGCTTCAAACTCATCAGATAGTTATAAAATCGTAGGCAGCGTTCCGCTGGAGCTGGTTATCTGCATCAAAAACACCGTATTTACAGAAACCTTCGAAACAATAATCACCCCTAATTCTCCCATTCAACTTAAAGAGGTAATCGTCTTCATTCCTTTCAACATTCATGCTTAGAATGTCAATTTCACTAGCTTGAATCATTGACTCACAGTCTTCATTTTTAATTGATTCTGTTAAAGGCGACTCTTTTTCTAAAAAAACAATTGATTTAACCATTTCCTGAAAAATACGATGGAAATGTTGATCAATTTTTTCTTCAGGTTGTACTTTTTTTGATATTACAAAAACTTCTCCGCCGAGATCTATGGCTACTCTTTCTGCAAAATCATTTCGAGAAACAGCGTACTTAATTGCATCTTTTTCATTAATTTCTAATCCTTCTACTTCACTGTAGCTAATATCTAAAAAATTATTTAGATCTAAATAATCTTCATTTTCAAAAATATGAATAGCTACATCTGGATAAGAACTTCGCTGTTTACTACTAAAACCTAAAATACCTCCTGCGCTATATATTTGAGTGATGCCCCAAGATCTTGGATAGTTTATGGAAAAACCATGTCTGATACTTCTAAAAGTTTGCCATTCCTCAGTATTAATCAAGGAGCTTTCTTGTAAAACACTGCTTGTCTCTTTTTTTTGTAATTGAGTTGATTTTTTTAAGAAAACAAAAAATATCAACAGAAACAAAATCACACCAACAAAAATGAGTAAGATTGGTTTCTTAAGCAATTTATAAAAATTACAGCCACTTTTTTGATGATCTTTAGATATCTTATTCTCTTTATCTATACAAGTTGCTTCTTTTAAATGTTTTTCATCCCTATTGATGATGGAGTTTTTAAGTATTTTGGAAGAAATTTTTGTCATACTTTTGAAAATATTTCTTCAAATGATATCAAAAGTAGGTGAGAATAACCAGATATCCACACTTTCTTATTCACGCTCCAGTAATAAAAAAATTGAAATAATCATTTTTACAGCTTATTTATGTGCCTCTCACATACCCATATGTGAGTAATTGCAATTGTTTTTAGTCAGGAGATTACTCAAGTAAACACTCCTATCTAGTTCATCACTCCATTTGAATAGCTAAGTGGCAAATTGGTTCCACTTTTTACCAAGCATCTCCACCAAATCACCTGTATTTTCTACTTCTCAAATCTATCTCTAGCGGAGTAAAACCAAAGAAACAAAAGAAGTGAGATAGCAACTGAAATAATCGATAGTTCATTTGCACCAGATATTATCACTTGGGTCATTCCAATAATAACGCTCAGACCTACACCATAGACACCCCATAATTTGCGTTTATATAAACCTAGACCAGTTACTAGATAAAATACTCCAAATATAAAACCAATTAGTGAAATTGTGCCTGCAATTACTTCTAATACACTTGAAAAGGCTGCCAATAAATACAAAAACCCAAAAACTTTTGCATTCGCCACTGGATCAAAAAAGGATTTTTTTGACATATAACACATTAAGTAAATTAATAATTTTTTAATGATATCAGAATTTGTGAAGTTAATAAATATCGATGGGACTTATATTTATTATTCACTAATAAAAAAATCGCTTGGTTGTGCAAAAGGTATTTGAACTGCACTCAGATTGATTTTATTTTTTAACATAATTATCAGATGTTTTTCTTTCTCTCGTCAACTACCATCACTCAAACAACTGTAGTATACTTATGTGACAATAGATATAAATTACATTTGTATATATGAACGAGCTAGAATCCACGCTTAAAAATAGAGCTCAAGAAAAAGAACCCAGTTATCCACAAGCAATTGCAGCAGCATTAGAAGTATTAAATAGAGCTGAGGTTGAAAAAGGATTGTTTAATGCGCTAATTGTAAAAGAGGCTGGAGAAGAATTAAAAATAGCATTGAAAAATCGAAATTTTTCCTTTGATTGTTCTGATCAAAGCGATGCTCTCATCAGACGAATGTTAGAAGCTTTTGCTAGTAACTTAAATATCCCTGATTTAAGAGTGTGTAACAGCGAACGGTTGGGTAGTGAGTACAGTGTTCTCATTGACTCTGTAAATGGTAAATTTCAATTGGAATTTTACTATTCGCAAACTTTGGATACTGATGGTCAAG
>CAZQWI010000053.1:2564-5074 GCA_964596995.1 uncultured Pseudomonadales bacterium | reverse complement strand
GTGTCTTGCGTAAGCAAGAGGTTTTCATTAGTTGAAAATCCAGTTAGAGCAACAGTGACGATCCGAGTAGCGACGGGTGAAACGACCAAGCTTTTGGGTTAGCCAAGATAATTGGCTAGGCAATCCTCCCAGCTGCAACTGACGACCTCTGCCTTAATGAACTTGTTTTCTATGTAGTCTTTGACTCGAGGCAGTAATGATCAGGCATAGATAAATCATTACCAATTACAGAATCTGGCTTATAGATTGCGCCACTTTTGTTTTAGATATGTTTGCGATAGACTCGTATAGTTATTTAGATTAGATAAGTCCTTTTATGAATATTTGGCAGTCAGTAATTTTGGGTTTTGTACAAGGAGTAACTGAGTTTTTGCCAGTTTCCAGTTCTGGACATCTGGTTATCTTTCAGAATTGGTTAGATATTTATCCTACTCCACTTAACTATGATCTATTTCTTCACATGATCAGTGTTGCTGTGATCATCTATTATCTAAGAAAAATAATAATAAAGCTGGATATATCAACTTTAATTAATTTAGCAATCTCTACAGTACCCATCTTGATAGTTGGTTTTTTAATTAGAAATCAAGTAAATAGCATCTTCGAATCAAGCTTTATTGCAGGCTTTGGTTTGTTATTAACTGGATTAATAAATTTTGTCGCAGCCAAATACTATCAACAACAAAATCTTTCTAAAAAAATCACACCCAAAGATGCTTTGATTATAGGTTTATCTCAGGTAGTTGCTATCATTCCAGGAGTATCAAGATCTGGCTCTACACTGTTTGGAGCCTCAATTCGCAAAATTGATAAGACTAAGGCTTTAGAGTTTAGCTTTCTAATGGCCGTCTTGGCAATTTTGGCTTCAAATATAGCCAATATTTTCATACTAGATAACTCTCTTGATTCATCAGCCATTTTCCATTGGACTGTTTATTTGATAGGTGGCATCGTTTGCTTTATTACTAGTCTGGCAAGCATTAAACTTCTTAAACTAACATTAAATAAAACCAAATATCATTGGTTTGGGTGGTACTGTATTCTGCTTGGATTTTTGACAATTCTTTTTTAATAAATTACTATCTCTTCCTATAACTGAGAGCCTCAATTAGATGAGACTCGTTGATTGTATTACCTCCATCTAAAAATGAGATCGTCCTAGCCACCTTTATTAACTTTAAAAGAGCACGGTTTGATAATTTTAAGTTTGTCCTGGCTTTTTCCACCATTTTCTTTGATTTCGCAGAAAAGCTAGAGATTAAATTGAGCAGATTTTCGTTAATATTTTCTTCTTTGCAATTTTTAATCAATTGAGAAAGTTTTTTTGCAGCTTCATTAACTTGAGTTGTGACGAGACTGCTATTAATTTTGTTATTATTGATATTTAAAAGTGTTTCATTAACTTCAAAAAATAGATCAAATCTGTCTAGTAAGGCCCCGGACAGTTTTTGACGATAGCTTGTTAGTTGTTGGGGTGAACAACTGCATTTTTTTATTTGTGTACCATAATAACCACACTTACACGGATTGTTTGTGGCTACCAATAAAAAGCTTGACTTTTTTTCATAATCTCCCTCGTTATCATCAAGCTGATAAGCTACCTCATCTAAAACTTCTCGTTTAAACAAATTGATTTCATCCATAAACAAAACACCATGATTTGCTAACTTAAGCTCTCCAATTCTTTCTTGAGCTTCACTCCCCACTAACTTAGCTAAAGAAATATTGGTAGAGATTTTTTTAAATGGAGGAGTAGAGAATAAGCTTTCAGGAAATCCAGCTAATGAATAAACTCTCGCTACTTCGAGCATGTCTTGATATGATAAAGAAGGCATTAGTGACTCCAAACAATGAGCTATTAATGTTTTTCCATAACCAGGAGGACCAGTTAGTAATAAATGATGATTGCCTGCAGCTGCAATTTGCAACACTCGAACTACAGCTTGATTACTTGCTATATTTGCCAGTGTGTATTTGCATTTTTTTGGTTTGAAAGAATATTTAACAACAACCGTATAAGTTTCTCGATAATCTTTTGATAATAATTGCCCAATATTATTTATCCCTATAAATTTTATACCGCTGATTTGTTTAACCTTATTTAGATCAGCATCAGCCAAATAAACTCTTTTAAATTTGAGTTGTTTTGCTCCTAAAACCAGCGCTTGTATCTTTGGAACTGATAATATCTCGCCAGATAATCCTACCGATCCAAGATAGCAATCATCTTGATTAATCTGTATTAAACCATAGCCAGCAAGTACAGCCGCAATCATAGCTAACTCCAAATGATTGTCGTTCTTTATCAAATCAGTCGGCATTAAGTTAATAACTGTTCGATAACTTTTTAATTTTATCTTTTGAAATTTTAAACAAGATATCAATCGATCCCGTGATTCTCTAACCACTCTAGTAGCCAATCCAGAAATAATTATTTTAGGTATTCCAGGGAACATTGATACTTGAACAGTAACCTTTTTTTCAAGCAAGTGATAAAAAATAACAGAGTA
>CAZQWI010000053.1:0-2554 GCA_964596995.1 uncultured Pseudomonadales bacterium | reverse complement strand
CTATCATGAATTAAACAATAATCCACAATCCTGAAAAAAAACTGAAGAAGAATTACCAAGTAATTCTATAATAGTACCTATCTTTATCCTGACTGTGATCACGAATCTCGACTGTATCTGATGGAGCGTAATATGTTCCTTCAAAATTAGAGTAATCAGCACTATAGCGACCAGAAAATTGAGAGCTCCCTTCAGGAATTCTAATATCAATATCAGCAGAACTTATTCTTCCTAACCAACTAATTTTTGCTCCCCATTGAGTAGAGGAAAAATTTGTTGCTTCAGCTCGATTATGCTTATCATCTCTAACCAAAATAGAATTTTTTTTCCATTCACCCTTAAATTCATATGGGGTTGCTCCAGATGACATTGGCTTTACCCCAATTCCATGACTTCCAGTAAAAAGATTGTTTTTTACTAAATAAACTAAAGCTGATACAAATGCTCTTTGACGATCGGTCATACTTGTCATTATATCACTCGTAGAGAAAATATTCACAGATAGCAACCATTGACTGTTATAATAAGTAATCTTTATGAAACAACTTATTTACCCTCTAAAAAGACCGTATCACTTTTTTAAAACAGGAATCAGAAAAGGAGTCTGGGGTCAGCTAAAGTATCGTTTTCCAGCCAAAAAAATCAAGGTAATTACCATTACCGGCACTGACGGAAAAACTACTACCAGCACCTTAATTTACCACATTCTTAACTCTGCCAATATCAAGGCTGGGTTGGTTTCAACTGTAGCTGCAAAAATCGGTAAAAAAGAGATTGAAACTGGTCTTCATGTAACTGCTCCAGAACCTCTTGAAATTCAGCATCTTTTAAGACAAATGGTAGATGAATGCTGCCAGTATGCAGTTTTAGAGATGACATCTCATGGCGCTTATCAATACCGAGATTGGGGCATAAAGCCAGAATATACAGGGTTAACTAACATCACTCACGAACATCTAGACTATCATCCTAATTATGATCAATATATAGACGCCAAATGCTTACTGCTGAAAAAATCTCCAGTTATTTACCTCAACAAAGACGATCAATCATTCTACAGAGTTAAACAAAGATTAAACTTAAAAAAACATGATGTAGATAGTTATTCACTCGAAGATGCTATTCCCACTATCATTGATAAAGCAATAAAATCTCGTTTTAAAGAAATGTACAACCACTCAAATGCAAGATTAGCTGTTGCCATTGCTCAAAGAATAGGAATTAAAAATAGTGTAATTGCTCAAGCAATTCAGACTTTTTCTGGAGTTGAAGGAAGAGTAGAAGAGATTAAAATGGGTCAAAAGTTCAGAGTCGTGGTTGATTTTGCTCACACCCCTAATGCAATTGACAATGTCTTATCAGCACTAAAAAAACAACAAAAGAAAGGGAAGTTAATTGCCCTTTTTGGTTCGGCTGGTAAACGAGATATAACCAAGCGTCCCATTATGGGCAGAATGGCTGCCAAAAACGCTGATCTCGTAATTATCACCGCCGATGATCCTCGTACAGAAGATGTCTGGGGCATAATTCATCAAATTAAATCTGGGATTGAGACTGAGCATAATAAAATTATCTCGATCACCAATCGTTTTCAAGCAATTAAGTTTGCTTTAACTCAACTAGCCAAACCCGGAGACACTGTTGCTCTGCTGGGCAAAGGTGCTGAAAAAAGCATTGCCATCGGCAAAAAAGAAATCCCTTGGAGCGATAAGTTAGTTGCAGAACAGATTATTAAGGAGTTTGTATTATAATCAATTAGTAATTAATTAATAAATAAATAAAAATGAAAAAACAGCATTCAAAGAAAACACAAATGAACTTCTCACTTAGTAGCATTCCAAAACCATTTCAATGGATCATTTATATTTTGGTTTTTTTATTAGTTGCAATCATAGTTGCTTCAGCAATATCACTATTACAGATGAGGCGATCTTTCAATCAATTAGAAAACCCTTTTTTCTCTTCAGAACAACAAAGGTAACATTTTTTGAAAAAAACCAGTATCTTTAACTAAGTGATTAATAATTTAAACAACTTCTACTTAATGGGTATCAAGGGAGTGGCGATGACCTCGATTGCTCAACTGCTTCTTGATGCTGGTAAAGCTGTTAGTGGTTGTGATGTTGCCGAGGAGTTTGTCACCAAAAAAATCCTCGATAAACTTCAACTAAAAATTGATAAAGGGTTTGCCCATTCATTGCCAACAAATATTGATTGTGTGATCTACACTTCTGCCCATGGAGGACCAATTAATCCAATCGTTACTCAGGCAAAAACAAAAGGCATAACAACACTTTCTCAAGCTGAAGCTTTAGCATATTTTTTCAATCAGAAAGACGGGATAGCAGTCTGCGGAGTTGGTGGAAAATCAACCGTCTCAGCCATGATTACCTGGATTCTTGATCAACTCAACCTACAACCCTCATACTCTGTTGGAGTGGGTGAGATTATTGGAATGGAGAAAACTGGTGGCTGGAATCAATCTGGCAATTTTTTTGTCGCCGAAGCTGACGAGTATGTCATCGATCCCGCTTGCTGCAACAATGAGATCGAG
>CAZQWI010000052.1:0-5321 GCA_964596995.1 uncultured Pseudomonadales bacterium | reverse complement strand
TCTGTTTAAAAATATACTCTGCACAAGATTTCGCTACTGTTTTTTTGTCTTCCCAATTATCCTCTTGCTCACCAAGAAAAATCAGTCTTGCCTTAACTAAGACTGGTTTGTGCTCATTTGGTAACCTGTTAATGCACCAACTCGCAGCTTCTGCCTTAGAACATATTGTATTGGTTTCGACGGTACTCCAAATTCTAGCTAAAGTTAATAAAACATTTCTTGTATCCCAATCAATATCATTTAAAAGTTTATCTATTTCGCTTGTTGTTGCCAACATAAAATCTCGGTATGGAACCAAATCAAGCAACTCATTTGGATTAGGTCCGTAAAGTATTTGATGTGAAAGTAGTAACTGAGTAATAACTAGAGCAAGATTGGGAGATTCTTTAGTAATCCACGGTTCAATAATACCTACTTCAAAATCTTTTCGCATCCAATCGCCATATATAAAATCGAATTGAGGTGGGTATTGCCAAGGGTTAACTTGTGATTTAACTGCAACAATTAATTCAATCGGCTTTAAATCTTTACTAACTTTGTAAATACCTGAAATCTCTAGCAATGCATTTACTAGTCTCTCTTTTTCTTTTCTGGTAGTCTCTCTACTAGTAACAGCAAACATATCTATATCGCTATATTTTTGTAATCCTCCCATAAGAAGAGAGCCATATATATAAACACCAAGTAAATTTTCTCCTAAAACAGACTGAAGTAATTCCCTAGTTTTTTGAATCTGTTGATGAACAATATTGTTGTCAGTTGTCATTCATTCAAGTATATCAAATGACCTGATCAGCTTAGTGAATAACCAATCTAATTCTTAATCACAGCTCGATTTTTGCTTGCTTTAAATAATGATAGAATTACACAATGATAAAAGCAATTTTCTTTGACATGAATGGCATTATCATCGACGATGAACATATTCATAAATTAGCTTTTAAAGAAACGGTCAATTCTTTTGGGATTGATCTTACTCATGAAGACTATCTTGAGTGTTGTGCTGGGAAAACTGATAAAGCTGGGTATGAATCAATTGGTCAAAAATTCAAAAAAAATCTCCCCATTAAATTACTTTTAAAAGAGAAAAGTCAAAGATATCTTGATCTGTTTCCTGCTAACAAAAAAGATTATCCTGGAGTTATAGATTTAATAACGAGGCTGTCGAATGATTATCGAGTTGCGCTTACATCAAGTTCTTCGAGAGCTGAAGTTGAATTAATAATTCAAGAGTTTAAAATCAAAAAATATTTTGAAGTTTTGATTACTGGTGATGATGTCATAAAAGGTAAACCAGATCCCGAGCCATATTTAAAGACTGCAAGACAAATGAATCTTTTGCCACAAGAATGTGTCGTTATTGAAGATTCTAGGAGTGGAGTTATGTCTGCAAAAACTGCTGGCTGCAAATGTATCGGAGTGACCACGACTCACGACAGTAATGATTTAGCTCAAGCTGATGTAACTATCAAAGATTTTGAGTCAATTAATAAAGAGCTAATTAATAGTTTGTGAAATTGTCTAAACAAATTCTCGTCTTTTCTTTTCTTCAAAATTATCATGTACTTACATGCAAAAAATTTTAATACTAGGAAATTGTGGAACTGGAAAAACTACTTTTGCTAAACAGCTGAGTCAGCATCTTAATTTACCTCTTCTCCATCTTGATTATTATTATTGGAAATCTAACTGGAAAAAGCCAGAAAAAGAAAAGTGGAGAGTAAAAGTTCACAAGCTGGTTAAAGGTAATTCCTGGATCATTGACGGAAATTATCAAAGTACTTTTGACATTCGGGTACCCGTTTCCGATACCATTATTTTTCTTGATCTTCCAAAGTATGTTTCACTTTTTCGCATTATTAAAAGATATCTAAAAAATCACGATCAAGTTCGTTTTGATATTGGAGGTGGCAATCTTGAAAAACTTGATTGGCAGTTTATTAAATGGGTGGTCAGTTTTTCTAGAAAGCGAATACTAAAACAGCTATACTCTCACATGACAAATCAACGGTTTGTTCATTTAAAAAGTCAGGGTGAAATCGATCAATTTTTGGAAACCATAAAAACTTAATTTTTTGAAAGAGATTCTGCTATATTAAGTTATTATCTAAATAAAAAAAAGGAACGATTATGAAAGGATATTCAGCCAATATTGAGGAAGCGACTTTATCAAATACTAGCTTTAGAAAAGTTCTTTATTCTGGAAAATATAGTCAACTTGTTTTAATGTCGTTGTTACCAAATGAAGAAATTGGCATGGAAGTTCATCATGATAATGATCAATTTTTTAGATTTGAGTCTGGTGTTGGCAAATGTGTAATTGACGGTCATGAATATGAGCTTAAAGACGGCGTGGCAATTATTGTGCCTGCTGGAGCCAGCCACAACATCATTAATACCTCAAACACAGAGAGACTCAACTTGTACACGATTTACAGCCCAGCACATCATCAAGATGGAATCATTCGACAAACTAAAAAAGAAGCTGAGGAAAATGAGGCAGATTTTGATGGGATTACGACTGAGTAATTTATAGATTTTTAAAATCTAACATCTATCTCTGTGTAAAAAATAATTTGTTGTTATATTAATAATAAATGAAAATTAGAAAATTTTTTCTTGGTAGTTTTCTCAAGGATATTAACTTTGTTGTTCGTTTTTTAATAATTTCTGATGTGATGATCGTTGGTGCAGCTGGCATGCTTGCTCCACTTTTTGCTTTATTTGTGGAAGACTTTATTGCTCAAGGCGATGCCATGGTGGTGAGTATCTCAATGGGAATTTATCTGCTTTCTAGAAGTTTGATGCAGATTCCCGTTGCAACCACGATTGATAAAATTAAAGGAGAAAAGGACGACTTCTGGCTGATGGTAATTTTTTCTTTTTTATCTTCACTAATATTTCTTTTGTATCTAGTAATTAATCAACCTTGGCAACTGTTTTTAATTCAGTTTTTGTTGGGGATTGCCAATGCAATTACTTTCCCTTCTTACATGGCAATATTTACACGTCACATTGATAAAAATAGAGAAGGAACGGCCTGGGGTGTTTATTACACAATGACTGATTTAAGCAGTGCAACTTTGGCAGTGATTGGTGGTTATTTGGCTACTAGTTATGGTTTTAAAACCTTAATTATCACCGTCTCATTGATTGGCGTACTGGGCTCAGTGCTTTTAGTGCCAATAAAATCTAGTATTAAACGTAAATAAGATTAACTTTTATTTTTCCTGGTTCTGATGATTTGATGGAGAAAGTAAAAGATATTTTTATTGGAGTAAGAGATACTTTCAATATTTAGAATTTAGTGAAATTTGTGCTTGTTGTAAGACAATCCACTACTCACGAGACTGATGTTTTGCTCTCTCACTATTGTTTATAATCTTTTTTCTTAGTCTAAGATTGAGCGGAGTAACCTCAAGTAGTTCATCTTTTTCCAAGTAACTAAGGCTTTCTTCTAAAGACATTTTTTTGGGAGGAGCTAGTGCTGTAGTCATTTCAGCATTAGATCTAAAGTTTGTCATTTTTTTCTGTTTGCAGATGTTCATATCAAGGTCTTGAGGATACTTGGCTTGTCCCACAATCATGCCTTCGTAAACAACTTCTCCTGGACCAACAAAGGTTGAGCCTCGTTGCTGAAGTGATTCGAGAGCATAGGTGGTGACCTCACCTGGTTCAGTTGCAACCAAGACGCCGTTGCGCGACAGGTCGGCAATTGGCTGGAGTGGTTTATAAGCTAAAAACTGTTGGGCGAATAATCCCTCTCCTTTTGTTTTGGTTAAAATTGTTGAACGGAAACCAAGTAAGTTTCTACTAGAGACATGGAACACCATTTTACTCATTCCTCTATTGGTTGTAACGCTTTCCATTAGAGTTGCTTGTCTTTTTCCTAGTTCCTCGATCACGGTGCCAATATGCTCTTTAGAAATTTCCACGGTTAATTCTTCAATTGGCTCACACTGTTGACCATCAATCTCGCGAATAATCACCTCTGGTCTTCCAACTTGAAGTTCGTAACCTTCACGCCTCATAGTTTCAATTAAGATAGCCAAATGGAGTTCTCCTCTACCCGACACAATAAAACTGCTTCCGGTTCTTTTTTCAATTAATAAGCCAATATTAGTTCTCTGTTCTCTAATTAATCTTTCCTCGAGCTGTCTTGGGGTAGTGAACTCTCCCTCTCTTCCAGCTAGTGGCGAAGTGTTGGCAGAAATTTCAACTTTTAAAGCAGGTGGTGAGATGGCTATCAAGGGAAATCCTTGAGTGACTGTAGGATCTGCCAAAGTTTGGCTAATCTGAAGTTTATTATTACCAGTGATAGAGATAATATCTCCGGCTTGAGCGAGATCAGTCTCCTCTTTATCAAGGCCTTTACTGGTGAATACTTGAGATACTTGCATGGTTCCAGCCTTTTCATTCTCGTTTAAAATGACTAGATTTTGTCCTGGTTTTACCGTTCCTTGAGTTACTCTGCCGATGGCGTAAGTGCCTTTGTATGAATCGAAATCTAAATGAGAAACCTGCATCATAAATGGTTTATCTACTGGAGCCTGTGGTTCTGGAACAGTGGTAACAATTTGCTCAAAAAGAGGTTCAAGGTTCGCATCTTTGACTACTGCCTCAATTTGCTCTGGAGTTGAGTCATTGGTAAAGACTTCTGGAAGACTAGTCCAAACTGCTCCGCGAATACCAGTTCCGTATAAAACTGGGAAATCAAATTGGTCGTCATCTGCAGCAAGTTGTAAGAAAAGTTCCTCGGTTTCTTTAAGAATTCTTTGTGGTTCCGAATCTTTGCGATCAATTTTGTTGATCAAAACGATTATTTTTAGTTTTTGTTTTAATGCTTGTTGAAGAACAAAGCGAGTTTGTGGCAAGGGTCCTTCGGCACTATCAACAATCAAAAGAGCTCCGTCAGCCATATTGATTACACGCTCAACCTCTCCTGCAAAGTCAGCATGTCCAGGTGTGTCAATAATATTGATCTTGTAATCTTTATAAAAAACTGCAGTATTTTTAGCCAGAATCGTAATACCCTTCTCTCTTTCAAGATCGTTGCTATCAAGGATCGTCGTTTGCGACATCTCCTGTTGATTCTCTCTAAATAACTTTGTTTGTTTAAGCATACCGTCAATCAAGGTGGTTTTACCGTGATCAACGTGAGCAATGATGGCTATATTACGAAGTTTCATAAGGGATGGATTATAACTCAAACTACAGAAAGATACTCTACCAATTATGGGAGTAGTTAAAACAAGATCAATAGATGAAGAAGTGGAGCTTTAAATATTATTCTGATTATACCCCGTGAGCTTGCTTTAGGG
>CAZQWI010000051.1:0-5345 GCA_964596995.1 uncultured Pseudomonadales bacterium | reverse complement strand
CTTAAAATCACTGATTGTTCCGGATTTTAGTTGGATGACATGGGAAGGCTACAGCAAGCATCAGGAGTATGGGATCAGAATTCCGGCCATTTTTTTGGACGAGCCTGTTATTTTTAATGTTGATCCCAATGATCCGAATCAGTATAAACAAGCCCTGAAAGAAGGGATCGCCCATGCTTCAAGTACCTCATTTCCAGACAATCCAGGATTGGGATATTATTTTGCTCATTCTTCAAGTGGTGAGGTAGATTTAAGAAATAATGCCATTTTCTATCTTTTGGGTAAGTTGGTTGAGGGTGATAGTGTGTTTATTTGGCATCATGAACAAAAGTTTGAGTATGAGGTATATGGACAGCTAATTGTTGAGCCTAATGATGTTAACTTTTTATATCAAGAATATGATGGCGAAAAGATTGTGCTTCAAACTTGTTGGCCTCCAGGAAGTGATAGGCAGAGATTGCTGGTGTTTGCGCAAAGAGTAAACTAAATCTGTGTTTGCAGTGATTTGCCCCTTAGAAAGAGCTTCCTTCTTAAACCAAATATTAATTAGCGAATTTATTAGCGCTTCTTCTCAGTTTCTTCATGTATTGTTGGACTAAATGTCTCTTACAGCTACTATTGCCAAAAAAAGTTGTGCAAATACATCAAAATGGCGTACATTTGTTGCTGCAATCTTATTTCTTTGTGGAGTCTCGAGTTTGTTTCTGGGTGTGTATTATATTTCAGAAATAACTGAGGTGCCAAGTTGTGTAAATTTTGTGGATGAGCAGCTTCTAAAAGAGAATCATCAATTTAAAAATGAGAAGAATAATGAGCAAGTTGATCAAATTGTTAATAGTTTTGGAAAGATCCAAGTCGAGGTTAGAGGAGAGGTAAATAATCCTGGTACATATTGGATATCATCAGCTTCTAGATTGGGAGAAGTCATTGAACTTGCCGGAGGATTAACTGCCAAAGCAGATCACAAATACGTAGAAAAACAGTTAAATTTATCACAAAAACTTAAAGATGAACAAAAAATACTAATTCCGACAAACGAAGAAAAAGAACTAGAAAAGTTATTAAGTGATTACTGTAAGAATGATCAGGAGATGGCTGAGGCAAGCAATAATCACAAGGAAGATGCGGGGTCAAGCACAGCTGAAAGTGAAGGAACGTCAGTAAACAAAGAGTGTATTTCAATTAACCACGCGAGCGCAAACGAACTACAGAATCTAACTGGCGTCGGTGAAAAAACCGCTCAGCTAATAATAGAAGGAAGACCATACTCAAAAATATCAGAATTAACAAATGTAAAAGGAATTGGAGAAACAACGATAGAAAAGTTAGAAAACGAGGTATGCTTATAAAGAATTATAGGCGTAAATTATAAGATTTCAAAAACCGGAAAAGAGGAAGTTTTTACAAAGGAAATGTGAATTGTTTAAAAAACAACTGCTGTCAATTTGAACAAAAGACTAAATATCTATCAAAGTAGTAATAGAAAATGCTCAACAGATTATTATTGCATAGATATACTCTGATATATATAGCTATTAAGAATGATGTTAATAGCATGGCAAAATCATCGTTAAATATAAGTCAACCGAAACGCAAAAAGTACAGAATTAACAAAATGTACCAAGTTACTTCTTGATTAGAGATATCTCAAGTAGACAGAAAAAATACCATAAAATCATTTCAATGTAATTAGGACGAAAAATGCGAATATTCTCAAATTTAGCACTCATCTTAATAACTCTGCTAGCCATTCTTTTGATTATTATTTGCCAATCTGATCCAACCTTTTTGCTTTTTTACTATGTTGTGGCTTCGTTAATTGATTGGTTGCGCTTTTTTAATGATGTTGCTTTATCCTTTTTCTCGTACTTGGCTATGCATAGTGAGGCTTTAGTCGGTAAATTAATGTCTCAGTTAGCTCTTGGAACGGTTTTCGGCGTACAACTTGGTCAAAACAGCAGTTTAAGTGACAATTTAAAAAATATAGGGATGTCACAGCTGTGGTCAATATCAGGTTTTAGCATTGGTTTATTTATTAATCTTGTGGAGTCCTTCATCTGCGTGTGTAGGTATATTTCTTTTAATAAACGGGCGTTTTTAAGTATTCTAAGCCTGTTATTCTTCTGGTGCATAAGCTCAAAAACACCTTCTTTTCAGCGTGCTGTCATCTCAATGATTCTTTCTCTTGTTGTTAGGAAGATATTTGGCTTGCAGCTCTCTGGTTTACGATTACTGATTTATGTTTTATTTCTCTTGGTTATTTATGATTCTTCACTAATCAATTCAATTTCTCTCCGTTTTTCCGCTGCAGCTGTTTTTGGGGTAATTAATTTATTTCCTTTTTTGTCTAGTTTAATACCGTTTTCTCCAAGTTCTCGTTTATCTCCGCCTAGTTCTTCTTTTTCATATTCAATTATTTTTAATCTCAAACATTTCTTCAGTCATATTTGTAAAAACTTTTCTTTGTTTTTATCTCTTCAACTTGGTATGCTCCCATTAATCTCTTCTACCTGGGGAGAGGTCAGTCTTATTAGTTTGCTCGTTAATACTCTTGTTGTGGGTTTAGCTCCTGTTATCTTTCTTTTGGGGGTATTCTGGTGTTGTTGGGTTATTAGTTGCTCTTTTATGGTTCTTTTTTTGGGATTTGATTCTTTCTCGAGTACTTTATCAGCATGTCTTTTGTTTCCATTTATTACTTTGTTTGAAGTTGCTGACCAAGTAGCACAGTTTAATTTCTTTCAAATTACAGTTCCGGCTTTTTCTCTCAACATAACTATTATTTGGTATATCTTGATATTCCTTATTGGTAGGCTTCATTCAAGTAGAGTTCATCGCATGATCGTTTCCAGATATTCGCTATCCACACTTATAAACTCTTGGAGTTAATACTGAATATACCCAGCGAGATTGCCTCTCAGAAGGAGCTCTCTTCTTAACTAAATAAAAATTAGCGACTTAATTGATGCTTAAACAGTTACTTTGCATTACCACTTTATTTGTTTTTGGATTGATTGTGCAACTAATTCGATACTGGCCCTCTTCAAATCTTGAGGTAGTTTTTTGTGATGTTGGCCAGGGCGACTCAATCTTAATTAAGTATGGGTTTTGGCAAATGCTTATTGATACAGGTCCCAATGATCAAGTGCTAGAATGTCTTAGACAAAATATGCCATTTTGGGATAAATCTCTTGAGGTATTATTGATTACTCATACTGACACCGATCATATTGGAGGCTGTGCTGACGTTTTGTCTAATTATCAGGTTGACAAACTGTTTTTAGCAGATACTGCAACCAGCGAAAGCTACAAAAACATGCTCAGAGAGCTACTAAGCAAGAAATCTCAACAAACAAAAATAAAAAGCGCTTTTTGGGGCCAACAGATCTCTTTTACCTCTGGGGGAGAGTTGTATTTTTTGGGCCCCGATGAGGGTCGGTTGCCAATGATTAATTCAAGCGCAAACAGTTTTTCCGAAACTCTATTATCGGACGCTGCACTACTAGAATCACAGTACAAAGATGATCCAAATGAGCGTTCCATTATCTTGTTATTAAAGTATCAAGATTTTGATTTTTTATTGATGGGAGATGCTTCGTGTGCAAATGAGTTAGCACTACTAGAAAGAGGAGTGATTAAAAATGTTGAGGGATTAAAAGTGGGGCATCATGGGTCAAAAACAAGTACTGATGCTGACTTTCTAAAGCAAGCACAACCCGAAACGGCCGTGATTAGCTGCGGTTACAACAATAAGTTTGGTCACCCCTCTCTTGAAGTGATACAGGCTTTGCATCAACACCAAGTGAAAATATTAAGAACCGATGAGCTAGGAACGATCAAGCTCATCACCAACGGAAAGGTTTATTGGATTTCTGATCACAAAAATAACAAATAAGGTAATTGATTAGCAGAATGAGAAGAATGTGGGGAGTTGGTTAGCACGAATGAAATTCATGCTTTGTAATTATTAAATAGAGTGAAGAAAAAATATCACCTTTATTTATTTATGAACAAAATGCAAAAATATTTTTTGTCAAACTTTTAAAAACAGTGACAAAATATTCCGTAGGTTGTTAAAGGGCTTAGTAACTAATATGACACACATTTTTTTTCTTTGCAAGTATTAACTGACAAGTTACAAAAATATCAGCAGGAATTGTATCACATATCTGGTAAAAATGTGTTCAATTTTTGAATTTTGGTTTTTTGGTGTTGTGGAAGAAATAAGAAATAGCTTAGCAAAATTTTGGATTTCTGATAATTTTCTAAATGATTCGGTTATTGTTCAAAAGTAATCATCCAGGCTAAAATCGTTTTTATTATTCTTTTTGCCGTATTGGTAGTTTGTTTTTGTTCATTATTGAATAACTAGCTACCTCTGGGAAAACGGCAATATATTAGCAAAGGCATGTGGATCAATGAACAATAAATGTATACAAATTGTTCGGGTTTATTATTGAATTATGATCATTTAGAAATGTTTTGAACGATAAAAAAATTGCCTAGAAAGTGTCGAGCATTGTTTTGATTGTGTTAGAATAATGATTAATGTTTAACATAAAAAAACAACAACTAAAGTCTGGTATGAGGGTAGTTTTTGTTCCGATGCCAGCTCTAAAATCGGTTACAACTTTATTGCTTGTTAACACTGGCTCTAGATACGAAGAACCCGCAGAACATGGTTTGGCCCACTTACTTGAACACATGGTTTTTAAGGGTACATGCAAATATCCAGATAGCTTAAGTTTATCAGTTGCTTTAGATAGCATTGGGGCTAGCTCCAATGCTTTTACGGCAAAAGAGTACACTGGTTTTTATGTGACGGCCGCTAGTTCTCATCTACAATTTTGTTTAGAAATGCTCAAAGAGCTTGTTTTTTTTCCTCTAATAAGAGAAGAAGATGTTAAACAAGAAAAGGCAGTGGTAATCGAAGAAATAAAGATGCACCATGATTCTCCAGAGGATTTTATTGCGGATGAGTTTGAACAGGCCGTTTATCAAGGTAGCAGTCTTGAGCATCCGATTAGTGGCTCGATCGAATTGGTAAGTGCTCAAACCTCAAAAACTTTACAAACTTTTTTAAATAAATGGTACGGACTAGAAAACTTAACTTTAGTGATTGCAGGTGATAAAGAAGAGTTGACCAAAATAAACCTTATAAAAAAAATCAATAATATTTTTGGCAAGAGTGACTCTGCGGAAAATGACTTTTGCGCAAAAGTAGATCTTCGTGCCAATCATCATCCTGAAAGAAGAAAGAAATTTTATACAGACAACTGTTTTTCTTCAAAAAAAACAGTAAAAAGAAAACGAGATACCCAACAAGCTCATCTAGTGATGGGCTGGCC
>CAZQWI010000050.1:0-5349 GCA_964596995.1 uncultured Pseudomonadales bacterium | reverse complement strand
GCAGGACGAGTGTATCCTCCAATAACAGTGGCAAAATAGGCGCGAGCTTGATTAATGAACTCATCTAAATCATCTCTTTTATCAGCCAACACTTGTCTTTCAACCGTTTTATATCCACCAAAAATATCGCTACTGAATAAAATACTTTGAGTCTTTTCTAAAACCACCATGCTTTCTGGCCAATGTACCATTGGAGTTTGATGAAACTCTAATTTGTATTCAGCTAATTCCAGTAACTCCCCATCAGCTACCTGAATAAAACTCTTTTCATCAAGATTGTAAAAACCTTTGGCAAAAACTACGGTTTTATGATTTCCAACGAGCTTCATCTTAGGATATTTTTTTAGCAAAGCCAAGATTGTGCCAGAATGATCTGGCTCCATGTGATTTATTATCAAGTAATCGAGAGGTTGATCTTTAAGCTCAGTTTGCAAAACCTTTACTAACTCATCAGAAAAACTTTTTTCAACTGTATCAATTAATATATTTTTTTGACCTTTGAGTAGATAGCAGTTATACGAGACGCCCTGATCTAACTCCCATAAATTCTCAAACTTTTTAATTTGTCTATCATTGGCAGTCAAACAGATAACATTCTGGAAAATTTTTTGCGCATTCATATTATTTTTCGTAGTCTACTTAAGGCTATCAACCGCAGCTGAAATAATTTCATCTGAAAAATTAAACTGTCTAAATCTTTGAGTAATTTCTGTAATAGTTAAGTCCTGGCTGAGCCACTTTCCTCCAATTAACTCTATCATCTCAAATGGTTCAAACGGGAATACTATCCAAGCTGTGGTTTCTTCACCAAAAAAATCAGGTTTTAATTGCGAGTGAGGCTTATAAAAGATAGTGGCTGTTTTCACTTCTTTTGCTCCTCTATCCTCCAAAAGTTTCTTGGTAAAAATCAAGGATTCACCGGTGTCAGCAACATCATCAAAAAGTAGTATCTTTTCATTCTCAACTGAAACTGGAATATCTTGATAAATGACTGGTTTATCAAAACGCTGATTGACTCCTGAATAAAACTTTATCCCGATGCTGGCAATTTCTGGAATACCGGAAAAATCAATCAGTGAACGTGTCATTGGCCAACCGCCTTTTGCTAAGGTAACGATTCTGTCAAAGTTGTTGCTTTCTTTCTTTAACTTCTTGCTAACTTGAAAAGTTAAGTGATTCATCTCATCCCAGCTCGGAGAGATATAAGTAACTGGATCGTTGTCAAACTTTAATGGAGTTAAGTGCATAATTTCGTAAACTATATTAATTGTTATGGTTATCAACTTGCAAAGATGTGTCTAATTATACCAAGAGAATTATCTTTAGCGCTGTAAGTTTATCTTTCAGGAATTAAGGTATAATCGAGATAACATTAATCACTTAAAGTTATTCATGCCTCAAGATCAATTTACCGCTGTGTGGGTGTCACACACCTCTATTAATGATTATCTTCACTGCCCCAGAGCTTATTATTTAAATAATGTTTACAAAGATCCAGAAACCAATCATAAGATTCAGCTGATGAGTCCAGCTTTAGCATTAGGTCAAGTTGTTCATGAAGTGCTGGAATCATTATCAACTTTACCAGTGAATAAGAGATTTGAGACAAAACTTACTGACCGTTTTGAAAAACTTTGGTCAAAAGTTACAGGAGAAAAAGGTGGTTTTTTTGATAATGAGACAGAGTATTATTACTTTGAGAGAGGCAATGAGATGCTAAGAATGGTTAGCAACAATCCAGGTCCTCTAAGTAATCTTGCTGTGAAAATTCAGCAAGAGCTGCCATATTATTGGCTGTCAGATGAAGATAACATCATTTTGTGTGGAAAGATTGATTGGCTCGAGTATTTCCCAGACGATGAAGCGGTTCATATTATCGATTTTAAAACTGGTAAAAAGAAAGAGGAAGATGGTTCACTCCAACTTCCAATTTATCATTTGCTGGTTGCCAATGTGCAAAAAAGAAAAGTTGCCAAGGCCAGTTATTGGTATTTAAATGCTGATAAAACACCAATGGAGCAAGAGTTGCCAGATATTAATCAAGCTCATGATCAAGTTTTACAGATTGCCAAAAAAATTAAAACAGCTCGGAAACTCGATAGTTTTAAATGTCCTCACGGAGAGGGTGGTTGTCGATACTGTCGACCTCTTGAGAAAGTTATTAATCACGAGGCCATTAAAGTTGGAACAAGTGAGTATGGGCAAGATATATATGTTATGCCTAGATCAAATACCAATAATGAAGATAACGCCATCATTTTATGAGAATAAATAAATATTTAGCCAGTACAGGTTTGAGTTCAAGAAGAAAGATTGATCAGATGATAATTGATGGTCAAGTGTTGGTAAATGGAAAAACCGCAGAGCTGGGAATGCAGGTTGATCCAAAAAAGGATGAGATAACGATAGGGAAAAACTTCGATAGACTTGATAAAGTTCAGAAAAATGAGTACTGGAAAATCTATAAGCCAGTTGGTATGGTTTCAACCACTGATGATCCAGAAGGAAGGTCAACAGTTTTGTCTTTAATCGAAGGAGTCAGTGCAAAAACTAGATTGTATCCTGTAGGAAGACTTGATATAGAAAGCGAAGGTCTAATGATCTTGACTAATGATGGTGAACTCACGCAAAAACTAACTCATCCGAAATATCATACTTCAAAAGAGTATCTAGTTTGGGCAAATGGAAGTTTATCGGATAGAGATTTAATGAAGCTTCAGCGAGGAGTAAAGTTATCTGATGGTATGACCGCTTCAGCTCAAGTTGAAATCATTTTTCGTGAACCAAGTAGGGTTAAGCTAAGCGTGGTAATATATGAGGGTAGACATCGACAAATTAGACGAATGGCAGCCAAAGTTGGTTTAATGGTTACCAGATTAAAGAGAGTAAAAATTGGCTCAATTGAGATCGAAGATATGTATGAGGGCGAAGTGAGAAGATTGACTCCCGCAGAACTCAAACAACTCCAAAATACTTTTTAGTATTTCTTTTCAGATTTTAATGTTTTTTGCTATTGTTTTCTGTGATACAATAAGTATGTATTAATAATTGATGTGTAAAAACTATTCATTATTAACTATACTCTTCTATGACAAATCTCTCACCAGGTTTTAAATCATATCCCAAGGCAGGTGTTATTAGTGTAATGGAGGAAGCAGCCAAGCTAGGATTTTCTTATACTAATTCTGACTGGTTTAATTTAGGTCAAGGAGGTCCAGAACTTGCAGAGATTGATGGCTGTATTCCAAGAGTTAATCAAATTAACTTGAGTTGCACTCAACACGGATATGCCCCAGTTGCTGGATTACCAGAGTTAAGGCAAAAGGTCGCTGATTTGTATAACTCTTTTTTCAGAAAAGATAAATCACAACAATATTCGGGCAAAAATGTTTTAATTGGAGGTGGTGGCAGATTAGTTTTATCAAGAATCATGGGATCATTTGGCAATGTCAAGCTCGGATTTTTCAATCCTGACTATGCTTCTTACAAAGGCATCATGAATGTCTTTAATAATGTGGAGCCTGTAGAGTTTAGACTAGATCCTGAAAAAAGTTTTAAGGCAGATTTAGCTGAACTTGAAAAATTCATTATTGATAATGGAATTCAGGCTTTTTTGATTAGTAATCCATGCAATCCCACTGGAACAGTTATCCAAGGTGATGAGTTAAAACAACTGATTCTTTTAGCAAAAAAACACAACTTTTCTTTAATCATCGATGAATTTTATTTTAATCATATCTATTCAAATGGTGAAGAAAAAATGGTCTCAGCTGCCGAGTTTATTGAAGATATTGAGGATACTCCAATAATTTTAGTTGCTGGCTTAAGTAAAGCATTTCGTTATCCCGGATGGAGACTTTGTTGGGCTTTAGGTCCCGTTGATACGATTGAGAATATATCAAGCGTGTCCTCATTTTTAGATGGCGGAGCTAGCCATCCTATTCAAGTGGCTGCTGTTGAGTTGGTGGAGAAAGACAACTTATTGCAAGAGACAATTGCTATACATCGGCGATATAAACAGAAACGTAATTATATGATTAATCAGCTAAAACAGCTCGGTCTATCTGCCTCGATTCCTGATGGGGCATTCTATATTTGGGTTAATCTTAGTTCTTTGCCAGCTCCGCTAAATGACGGCTATGAGTTTTTTACAGCAGGATTAAGAAAGAAGGTGATTGTGGTGCCCGGTGAATTTTTTGATTTACGCAAAAACATTAGCAGAGAAGAAAATTTATTTCGAAACTATATACGCCTAAGTTTTAGTCCAACATTCGAAGTAGTAAAACTTGGAATGGAGAAGATGAAAGAGGTTGTTAACGAATAACTAAATAATTTGAGCCAGTATTCCGACAATTTTATCAAAATTTTTTCTTTCTTTTTGTTGAAGGTTTGGAATGAACTCGTCTTCAATTGCCATTAATTCACCTAACCACTTTGCTGCATCTAGTTTGCTTTGATTGATATCTTCCATCATTGAGTGCAAATGCGTTCTTAGCACTTCCGTTAAATCTGCAGATGATAACAGTGTAGCTATATGGAATTTTAGAAGCTCTGTTGAAAGCTCTGTATTTGGCGTATCTTCCTGGTTATTTTGGTCATCTGATAGTGAGTGTAAGATGTTATCTTGTGGAGAATGGTCGATAGAGCCATGTCCATAATCAATAATAACTCTTCCGGCGTTAGTTTTTACTTGAATGAATAAATATTTACCGTCTTTATGTAATAACAACTGAGGAGAGTGGAAAGAAATTTGAGTGTCGAGATTTAATATACAAACTACATTTTTTATTGGACTTGATGAATCAAACCTAACATTTCTCAGCCATTGGCAGATACATGAAAAATCTATTGGCTTATCAGTAAAAAAATCTACAGCCGACTGTTTGAGGTAGATTAATATTCTATTTATACTCAGTATTTCTGAACTTGTTTCTCTTGTTTCTTTTCTCATCATATTTACGCAAAATATTGATATGTAATGATTATATCAAATCTGTGCAAAAGATAACACGTAGAGGAAAAATTATCGATGATATAATAACTAGCGATGCAAACCATTTTTTCAGTTCCCAAATTTAAATTTCCTTATGAGTATAAGTTTCCAGGGCAAGCCACCGATGAAAGAATTCTTTTTATTACAAGAGAAAACAAGTATGCCTTAACCACTAAACGCGTATTTGTGATCTTGGCAGGCTTATCACTATTGGTTGCAGGAGTGATCTTAAAACAGTTTGTCTCAAGCGTGTTTGGAGTTTCTATAGGCCTAATCTTCGAGCTTATCTTAATCTTAATTATTACGATTTTTGTGTTAATTGGCTGGTGGTGGGTTTCAACTCTCTGGAGAAAAAG